>CAMLOB010000285.1 GCA_946481475.1 uncultured Chlorobiota bacterium
CGGCGGCCGGAACAAACTCAAAGAGCGTGACGACCGGACCGGGAGTCACCGTCAGGTCCTCGATCTCGATATTGAACGTGCGGAGCTTCTCCTGCAACAGACGGGCATGGGTCTTCAACTCCTCATCCTCCACTTCTTCATGCGCCTCCTGCGAGGTCAGCAGATCGATGTGGGGAGGATCGTATTTGATCTGTTCGTCCTTCAGTTTCTCGATCAGCTTCCCGGCTTCATCCATCTCCAGATCGGCATCGGTCTCTCCCTCCTCGACGTGAACGGTCAGCTTCGGCATGCCGATCGCCATGGGATCGACCGGTTCCTCGGCCGGAGCTCTGCTCAGCGTCACCTGTTCAAAGTGTCTCCGGTCATTCTCGCCGCTCTCCGGCTTTGCATGTTCACCGGGAATCTCCTGTGCCGAGACGGCATCGGCGGTTTTGTCGGCGAACCGGGGATCTCTCTCGATAGGGGAGGGGGGAGTGCTGCGCCCGACTTCACTTCCGTTTTCTGTTGGTTCTGGGGCGGGGGTCGATTCGCGAGTTGAGGCGGGGGGGCCTTCCAGGCCCGGGATCTCTTTGCGTGGTGATGTCTGGGGTGGTTGTCTCCTCTCGGTACGGGAGGGGGGTTGTCCGTAGAGTTCCGGCTCGGCCTGCTCGGTCTCCTTGAAGCGCCGGATCATTCTGGCCGGTTCCTCGTCGCCGGAAACATGTTCGGGAGTCCGCTGTGAGACCGATGCTGCGGATTCCTTCGCTACATCGGTTCTCTTTTCCTGATGCTGATGGCGGGTTGCTTCGCGCACCCGTTTCGATGTTTCGGAAAAGCGTTTCCAGGCAGTTCGGGAGAATGCTCCGATGACCGAGGTCACCTGGCGAAGGTCGACATGGAATGCATAGAGGAGCGTCAGCACAATCGCAGCCAGGAGCAGGAGGATACCCCCTGCCGTGCCGATCAGTCCGGTAAGAATCGATGCGATGAACGCCCCGACGGCTCCGGTACATTCGTATGCGATTGCCGGGGTCCAGGAAATCTCGCGGATGGTTCCCACCAGAGTCGCCCCCAGAAGTCCGAGCAGCAGTACATAGAGGGAGCGGTTCATTACAAGTGCCGGGTCCTTCTTTGTAAAGACCGACCAGGACCAGACGCCGAAGAGGGCCGGGATCATCAATGAAAACCAGCCGATGGTTCCGTTGAGAAAGAAGTTGGCAAGGAAGGCACCGATCAGACCCAGCCAGTTCTCCGTTGTGTCGGCCCTGGCTGCGATTTCCGGATCGTTCGTCAGCAACCCGGTCAACTGTGAAAGTCCGACATCCGTATTGGCCTGATCCAGACGGCTGTAGCTGACAAGGGCCAGAAACAGAAGCAGACCGCAGAGTCCGAGCAATACAGCGATAACCTGCGTCAGACGCTCTTCGGGATCGGTCGTCGGTTCTCCCTATTTCGTCTCGGTCTTTTTCTTTGCCGTTCCTTTGCGGGACGGGGCTTTTGCACGGGGGGGCCTCTTGCGCTGGGGGTCACCTGCGGTTGAGTTCCTCTCCGCGAATTCTTCCCTCTCTCTGGAAGCGGTTCGGATCAATGCTATGTCTTCTGCGCTCAATTCGTGTGATCGTTCCATAATATCTCCCCCTCTGCCGCTACAACTCCATCAATACAAAACAAACGGTTCTGTCGATTACGGTGTTCTGCCCCTCTTCACTCTATCCGGGCTTACCCTTCATGTCTCGGTTCCGAGAGATCATGCAAGAAGTCCAGATATCCCGGTTCTCCGATTCGATGTCGCCACAAATATGGGGCGTTGAGCATTGAAAACAAATGAGATTCTGCTTAAACCCGAAGTGACAAAATCCTTTAAATTTTTTCGGGATCGGCGATTCCCGATGGTTAAAGGAATGGTTGCAGCTTAGCTGAAGTAATGGATCAGCTTGCTTGAAGCATGGCTTGAAAGGGCTATCTTGTCACGGAGCCGGACGAGTGATTTCAATGAGCGATTGACGTTGGGCGAGTAACGGATCCGACTTCTCCATTCGATGAAGAGCGCATCTGATTCGAAAATTCCCGATTGAACCTTCCGGTTCACATTCACGATGCAGGGACGATCCGACTTCTCTGTTCGGCACATCGACATTCGAAAATGAATCCGACTTTTATGGAGCAACACCACATACGAAAAGAGAACACGGCAATGATCGATTTGAGAAGCGATACGGTCACCCGACCGACACCACAGATGCGTCAGGCAATGATGATGGCCTCGGTGGGAGACGACGTCTACAGTGAGGACCCGACGGTCAACGAATTGGAAGAGAGGGTGGCAGCCATGGCCGGAAAGGAGCGCGCGTTGTTTGTCGCAACCGGAGTTCTGGGAAATCAGCTTTGTCTGAAGGCACTGACAAATCCGGGGGATGAAGTGATCATAGGGGAGGAGAGCCACATCTTCAACTACGAGACCGCTGCGCCGAGTCTGTTATCCGGCATTCAGCTCCACACGGTCCGGGATCAGCGCGGCCGTCTCGATCCTGATCATGTAGAGCGGGCAATTCGTGAAGATGCCTACTATCTCCCTAAAACTTCCGTTATTGCACAAGAACAGACACACAACAGACAAGGAGGAACAATAACTCCAAAATCACATGCCGAAATCATCAACCGGATCGCACAAAATCACGGTATATCGACCCACCTGGATGGAGCACGCCTGTGGAATGCCATTGCGGCAAGCGGTATTCCCCTCTCCGAGTATGCCGAGTCATTCGATACGGTCTCTCTCTGTTTCTCCAAAGGACTCGGTACCCCGATCGGGTCGATCATTGTCGGTTCTTCCGGAACGATCGACATCGCGCACAGATTCAGAAAAATCTGGGGAGGAGGGTGGAGGCAGGCAGGAATCCTGGCCGCCGCTTGTCTTTATGCACTGGACAACAACATCGATCGCCTTGCCGAAGATCATCGGAAAGCCCGAATCTTCCATGATGGAATTGCAGCCCTGGATCAGGTGGAAGCCGGTGAGGCTCCGGATACGAACATCGTCGTCTTCCGCATTCCCGGTTACGACCTCCATCAGATCGTGCAAAAGGCAAAGGAAGGGGGAGTTCTGATATCTTCGGCCTTCAAAGGGGCGCTGCGTGTCGTCTTCCACATGGATGTCACGAACGAAGATGCCGACAGAGCGGTTCACGTCCTGGCGAACGTTCTCTCCAGGCTCGATGTTCAGAAAGAAGAGGAGTCCCTGAGAATGTAAAATCGACGATTCTGCAGGATCGGACTGTAACATACGGGGACCGTCAAGAGTTCTATGGTACGACACATTTTGCACCAAGAGAGCCCTATGGGAAGAACCGTACTCTTTTCGACAATCCTGCTGTTCCTGGGCACAAGCCTCATGCTGATTTCGGTACAGGGTGAACTGTCCGCACAACCGGAGAACGTCCCCCTGACCCCTGAAGATTCGGTTGCCAGGGCTATTCTGGACTCGCTGATCCTGGCCGACTCCATGCAACCGCAGCTTCGGGTCGGAATCTTCAGCGGCACCAGCTTCAGCAGCGCCCACGTCGAATACATCCCATTGGCTCCGGAGATGAAGTACGGCTTCCACGGCGGGTTACGTGCAGAGATGGAGTTTGCCTATCCCGTCTATTTCCTGTTTGAAGCCGAATACACGCAACGAGGACTTCACTCCGAGTACGGATCGAATGGAGGGACACGTTCAAGTTCAACTATCTGAACTTTCCCATCCTTTTCCGGCTTGGAGTACCGATCAGCCCGAACTTCGAGGCCTCTGCCGGGTTCGGCGCCGTCCCGGGCATCCTGATTGCCCGAACCCAGTCGGTCACATTCGAGGATGCCGACACGTCATTCAGTATCACCAAAGGGCTTGAGGAGTTCGACTTCGGCCTCGAATATCGCCTCGGTCTTGAATATTTTCTCAGTCCCCGCCACAGCATCACCTTCGACGGCCGCTATTTCCACGGTCTGCAAAATCTTCTGATACCCGACCCGACCCGCAAGGACGATCGTGTCTGGAAGAACCGCTCTCTCTCATTCTCTCTCGGCATCATGTATCAATTGCAACGATCCATCCGCTGAATCTCCGCTATCCCGTATCTTGGGAGCGGATGAAGGAGGGGGAAGGTCGATTTGCGAATTGTCGATCTGCGATTTGCAAATGTCGAATGAAGAGTCCGGAACAAATATTTGTCGGGCTGCTTTCAGACAGCAGATCACACCATCTGCCCAAGCAATCTCCGGCTCGCTTCACTCCAGTTCACTATTCACGATTGTTATCTTATGTCTGCGGTTCTCTGCTTCTACCACTCACCATGCAATGACGGCGCATCGGCCGCTGCAGCTCTGGCCTATCGGCTGAAGAGAGTCGATCCCGAGACGACTGTCGAGTTCTATCCCACCGGCTTCACGATGGAGTGGAACGATCCGCTGGAAGAGAACTTCGTCAGAAGTCTCGGTCATTCTCACGTAAAGGTCTCGGCCATCTACATCGTCGACATCAGCATGTCGCCGGTGAAATACGAACAGATTATCGACTTCCTGAGAGAACATCGGAGAATCGGTGAGGAGAAGCCCCGAACGATCTGCATCGATCATCACCGGACCGCACTCGACAATATCGAGACACTGCAACGCTACTGCGACGACACGATGATCGAGATCGGTCCCGGGTTGAGTGGTGCGACACTCGTCTGGAAATACTTCAACAACAGATACGACGAGGAGCTTCCCGTTCCTCTCATGTTCCGCTACGTTGCCGATCAGGATATCTGGGAATGGAAGTTGCCCGATTCAAAGCAGATCAACTCGGCTCTGAACACGCTTGACGGAACGGCCGAGACGATGATCGGGGAATTTGACCGGAGTCTGCGCGATGAGTCGGAATGGCTTGAGAAGCGGAAGACGCAGGGAGAGGCGATCATGGCAGTGATCGAATCGCAGATGAAGAAATCCTACAGTCGCATTTTCGAGCATGTTGCGGCCGACGGAACGGAATATCGGATCGTCAACGCAACGGAGAACGCTTCCGAACTGGGAAACATGCTCTGTGAGGAGAGCAGCAACTCGCCGAAGGTCATCGCCATGATCTATTCGGTACAGAAAAACTGGAGCGTCAAGATCTCGCTCCGCTCGATCCCGGGCGGAAACGTCAACGCACGTCAGATTGCCGAACGATTCGGCGGCGGGGGACATGATCACGCTGCCGGCTGTCGCTTTGCGGATATGACGGCATTCGACAAGGGACTGGAAGAATTGCTCGGCGTTGACGTGAAGCTTATTGAACCGCAGGCTCAAGTGGGGTAGAGGTTTCGGGCGGAACAAGCCGGAACAGCTTGGCAATCTGCAGGCCGATGCGGAACGATTGTTCTGAAAACTCACCCGCTTCAAACGGATCACTCAATGGAAGATAGTAGCGGACCTGTGGACGGAGAAGGAGGGAGGAGCCGGCCGGAAGACTAACCGCCAGGCCAAAGGTGACGCCAGTGCCGATTCTACCCTTCATTCTTCCCGTACCGTACTCCCTGCGCTGTCCGCCGTCGGCAAACTCCGCATTGACCGGAACGACAATCTCTTCGTGAAGACGGTACGAATCCCCGGCATTGATGCCGACAAATCCTCCCGCTCCAATCTCAACCGGCAGGGCAAGCGGTCGATACCAGAACGAAAGTTCCGTCTGGAACACGCTTCGATTCAGCGTCATCACATGTTCGGTCAGTGCCCGGTCCAGCGATCCGTCCGGCATCCGAATCTCGGCCGGATCGACGCACTCGAACCGCATTGTTCCGG
>CAMLOB010000286.1 GCA_946481475.1 uncultured Chlorobiota bacterium
GTCCTCCCTGCTCGGAGGCCGGTATCCAGGAATCCTCGTCGAACCCGATACCGACCACACCGGCGGTCGGAACGTTCTCGATCCCCGCTCCGGTCAGCATGTTCGCCACCGACGTCAGCGTCGGGTTATGGCCGATCAGCATCGCCGACTCGTGTTCGTCGTCGAGCGTGGCGATCGCGTCGACGAAGTCGCGATTGCCGGCCTCGTACAGCCGTTCACGATACCGGATCTTCTCCAGAGGGTATTCCAGTATCCGGGCCAGGATCCGTGCGGTAGCCACGGCCCGGGCGGCCGGACTGGTCACCAGGACGTCAGGTTTCACCCCCAGGTCTTTCAGCACTTCCCCCATCATCGGCGCATCCCGTTTTCCGCGCTCATTCAGGGGACGTTCGAAATCGTCGAGCCATTCCTCCTCCCACGAGGACTTGGCATGGCGTGCAAGATAAAGTCGTTTCATCGGATGTCGGATTCGGTAATGATACACATGTCTGACATGTCTTACTTTCGGCAGACTACAACGGCGCTTCGGCGGTCGTCGGCGTTCCGGCGATCACGGCAATCGTATAGGCGACCACCGAGACGATCAGACCGTACATGAAGATGTTGTAGCTGATCCGCAGGTACTTGTACTTCCGGCCGAGAACGTTCCCCAGGAAGTAAATATCCTTGATTAAGGTTCCGTAGAGATAATCGGGATCCTGCATCATCGAGTAGACCCCGCGCTCGTAGTCGTCGAGATCGACGCCGTGGAAGTTTCCGAAGAAGAGGAGATTGACCTTCTTGGCTCTGATATCCTCCTGCGTAAAGGTACCGGAGGTCACTTTCGGACGCGTGGCGAGGATCGAGGCGATGATCGTGGCGAGGCAGACCGAGATCAGCAGGATGGTCGGAACCATCAGCCAGGGATGGGTCTCCAGTTTGCTGAGCATCAGCGAGGCGACAATCGATATGATGATTGAATTGACGCTGATCAGGATGTTGGCTTTGCTGTCGGCCATCGCACTCAGATCGATGTGATTGCGCGAGGTGATCCTGAACATCGTCTCGATCCCCCGGTCCAGCCGGGCGGCCGACGTCCTGATCTTCGCCAGCGAGTCCGCATCCGGAGCAAGCGTCGCCTGCATCTCCCCTTCAAGCTCGCCGATCTTCTTCTTCAGTTTCTTCAGCTTCTTCTTGTTCTTCTTGTGCGTTTCGCTCAACTCCGCAGGAATCGTCTCCCGCTGTTCCGCCCGGCTTTCCATCAGATCTTCCTGCAAGTGCGACATGTGATCCTCGACAGTGCTCTGGAACTTCGTCTGGGCGTAGGGCGTGAAGTAGTGGTGTTCTTTCATAAAACGGAGCGTCTGCTCCTTCCACTCGACATCGGACACCGTCTCGTTCATATACAGTTCCCACTCCTTGCGCAACGCCTCGGAGCGCTCGATAAAATCCTTCCGACGAAGATGGCTCATATCGGCATCGCACATCACCTCTTCCAGCCGGTCGGAGGGCTGCTGGGGCATCCGTGTCGCCAGGATACAGGCGACAACCCGCTGCAGACTTTTTTCCGGATAGCTCTCCTCCTGCAGAAATTCACGCGCCGTCTCCGCACTCTTCTCCTCATGGTTCGTGTAGGTAAAGAGATACCCGATGTCGTGGAGCCAGGCGGCCAGCGTGACGATTTCAAGCTCCACCGGACTCAGATCGGACTTTCTGCCGATCTCTCCGGCCGCATCGACCACACCCTGGGTATGATCGAGGTTATGAAACGGGAGCTTCCGGTCAGCATGTTGCTCGAACAGTCCGGTCACATAACCGGCCGTCCGTTCGATGATGTTGTTTGTCTGGCTCATTGGCACAATTGCGTCTGTGTTGGTTCTGCGGCGAACCTTTTCTCAACTCCACTGATGCCCCGCTATGGTCCTCCGACCGCAGAGAAAAGACGAAAGACTATCGGACTATGTCGAGAGGTCGGAACATACAAACATTTCCCGGCCCTTCCGGGTTCCTTCGCTCACCCCGCTTCCGTTACCGGAGGAAAGAAAAACGCCGGACATGGAATGGAATTCCATGTCCGGCGTTCTGCAATTTCATCTCCGCTTCGTTCCCCCATCTCTCATCTCCTCATCTACACTTCGATATTCTTCAAAGCCTCTTTCGCCTGTTCCATCACCCCCGGGGTATCCCCGATGACCAACTGCGGACTGATCCGGACCCGCAGGGCGCGCAAACCGTAGACCCCCTGCAGATCTTCCAGCTCCAGTTCCTCGATCTCTCCATCGAGGTAGCCGGCGGCACAAAGATATTCCACATAACGTTTGTACTCTTCGGCCTCTTTCTCCTGCGAGTAGACGATGGCGATCTGCCCCGGCTGGGTCAACCGCTCGCCGGTCCCCTTCACCAGAGCCTTGTCGATCCGCTTCTTGACGATTTCGTAGCGGATGTTGTAGGCGCCGTCGACATCGAACAGCTTCTCGTCGATGCGGAAACGGATCGATGTGGGGACATCCTGTGCCAGCACCAGATGGGCCACATCGAGCGGAACCCGGAACTGATCCCGGACCCGATCGAGATCCCACTGCACGCCGCAGGTCATCATCAACTGCCACAGGCGAAGATTCCGCAGATAGATCTGATCGAACTTCGCATCCTCCTGCAGCGACGCCCCGACATAGATGTTATAGTCCACACCGTCTGTCTTGTACTTCTCGAAGTAGTGGGGAAACATCTTCTGCGCCCGCTCCTCCTCCCGGTCGATGAACGACGAGATCGTCTCGTTGATCAGCGTCACCGTCTCATCGTAATTCTTCCGCTGTTTGTAGACCGTCCCCAGCTCATCGTCGAGCGCATCGCGGTAGGCCTCCACCTTTGTCCTGACGCTTTCGGCAAAGCCGGCGAACTGATCGAACAGGGACTCGACTTCCGACTGGAGGAAATCCAGGATTCGCGCTTCGTCTCCCGAAAGCAGATCGTTCTCAAGCTCGTGGATTTTCCTGACGATCCGATAACCGAGCTCATCGAGAATCGGAAGCGGACGGGCGCGGGAGGCCTCGTCGATCACCTCGTGGGCAAGCTCAAGCTGCACAAGAAGATCCTCCTTCACCGAACGGTTCCGTTCCTCCGACGAACCGCGAATATCGGAGAGACCGTAGAGGGAGTAGATGTCCTTGAAGACGATCTGCTCCGGTTCGGTGATCTGTCCGTTGTTCCGCTTTTCGATCCAGTTACGGGCCGCCTCACGGAAGCGCCACTCGACCGCCGGATGGATAACGGTATAGTGCTCCTTGATGACCGCCTGCACCTGGTTCTCCTTCTCGTCGATAATCCGTTTCAGCGCGGTGGCGAAAAGAGACTCGATACCGAGCAACCGGCTGATGTTCATGCTGTTGATGTCACCCGGATTCGGCGAGCCGATCTCGATGATGCCGATAAACTTGTAGTCGTGGTACATCGGCATCAGGACGATATTGCGGAGTCCCTGCTGCAGCAGGATGTTCTCGTACGGAGAACGCTCGTAGTGCATCAGATTACTGACCATCACTTCGCGTCGTCTCTCCCACATCAGCCGGTAGATCGATGCGGAAAGGTCCTGACCGCCGATATTGGAGAAGGGAGATTCACCCTCCTTTCCCAGCAGCAGGCTCCGCTGCACCGGACGGACATTCCCCCCTTTTTCGCTTCGCCCTCTCTCCAGCGCAATCAGTCCGAGACGCAGATCGGGACATCCCATCAGCGAACGAATGCGGTGCTGCAGTCGGTCGAGACTTTCGTCGGAGTCCATCGCATCTTTCTGCAGAAGATCGAATTTCAGCAGCGAGATCATCTCCCGGTCGGTCACGTCCATCCCCCTGACCAGGGTCATTCCTTCAAGCTCGATCAACTCCGGAGGAAGAAGTTCCTTCCACAGATCCAGGTTCATCCGTTCAGACTTCAGCCGCTGCAGTTCTTCTCTGGAGAGCGTCGGCAACTCCCCCTTTCTGACCAGACGGCAGAACTCCATATCGAACGTCAGCTTGAAACTTCTGTCCAGTCCGGTCTGCTCGTCACGCACGGTCACGATCGGTGAGTAGCTGAACTCTTCCTGCAACCCGTAGAAGTGGCTGAAGACGAAGTGATAGGCGTTCATCGCCTTGTTGACCGGGCTTGTCTTTTCATCAGCCCTCAACTCTTCATCGAACTTTTCCATGATGCCGAGTCGTTCGAATTCGGCGGAGGCATAGATGTTCCGCATGACGTAGGGAGGAGTCACCCCCACATAGGTGTCCAGACCGGGATTCCAGGAGACGACCAGATCCATCAGGCGACCGATCAGTTCCCTGTGACGTTCCACCGTCTCGGGCTTCACCGTCGATCCGCAGAGTGCCGGAACGGCCTCGATCATCGCCAGAAGTTCCTTCGCGACGTTCGAGCGGATGGGGAGATCGGCCTGGACCATCTCGCGCCAGTAGTCGATAAGGGACTGAAAACTCAATCTTCTCTCAAAGGGAAATATTGTTGTCGGCTGATTCATCGTGTGGTTCTGTTCTTTGTTCAATTATCCGCGGGTATCCGCAAGACCTGCATCGTTTCGTCCGCTCAGTGACGAAAGGCCCGCATTATCCGTGCCGCAATGAAA
This sequence comes from uncultured Chlorobiota bacterium, assembly GCA_946481475.1. The sequence goes on from CAMLOB010000286.1 coordinate 4,595, forward strand.
GAGAAGACATCCGGTCGGTGTCTCTATTTAACACATTCCTCATATAGATTCCATAAAGATTTGCCCTTCCTCCGGCTTATTGCGGAAGAAGGGCTTCAATCAGGAGAGGAAGGAGGGAATCAGCAGGTTTTCGCAGAGGTTCAGGCAAACAGTTCCTGTTCCCCATCTCCGTGCGGATCGGGTTCCGTCCGGGAGATGATCTTCGCTCCGACGGCATCCCCCCAGACGTTGACGGTGGTGCGGGACATGTCCAGAAGGCGGTCGATGCCGAGAATCAGACCGATACCGGCAATCGGCACCAGAACTTCCCCTCCCCCCATACTCTGATTGATCGCCGCAATGATCACCGGCATCAGCACCAGCGATGCCGACGGAATTCCGGCCGCCCCGACGGCGGTCAGCGTGGCGGTGACGGCAATCACGATGTTCTGCTCGATTCCAAGCTGAATGCCGTAGGCCTGGGCAATGAAGACGACGGCGACCGCCTCGAATAACGCCGTTCCGTCCATGTTGATCGTGGCCCCGAGCGGCAGAACGAATCCGGCCGCCTTCTTGCTGCACCCCCCCTCCTCGATTGCCGCATCGATCGTCACCGGAAGCGTGGCCGAACTGCTGTCGGTTCCGAATGCCGTCATCAGAGCCGAACGCATCCGGTGCATGAAAATGAAGGGATTGCTCTTGCCGAATATCCAGAGGATCAGCGGCAGGACGATCAGTCCGTGAATCGCCAGACCGGCAAGAACCGTCGCCACGTAAGCGAACATTCCCCCGGCATAGGATCCCAGACCGATCCGGGCAATCGACCAGGCGACCAGGGCAAAGACCCCCACCGGAGCAAGGAGAATCACCACGTGGACCATCTTCGTCATCACCTCGAAGACGGCGTCGAAGAAACTGACGATGATTCCCTGTTTTCGTCCCACCGTCGTCAGGACGATGCCGAAGAAGATGGAGAAGAAGATGATGGGGAGGGCGGAGATCAGAGAGCTGTTGCCGAGAACGACTTTCTTTGTGGTCTTCCCCCCTTCAGTAGTCTCCACCGTGGCATCATATGTTCCGGAAATTCCAGCGGCGGCGGCCACAGGATTTGTCGGAATCATCTGTCTGACAATCTCAAGTATAGCAGGTCCGAAACCTTTCGGCCCTTCCTGAACTTTCGATTGAACCGAAACATTCTCCGTA
>CAMLOB010000287.1 GCA_946481475.1 uncultured Chlorobiota bacterium
TACCGGAGGCTTTACCGAAGGGGAACTGAACCGGACCGAGGAGCGGGCGATGGAACTGGGGTCGGCGAAACATCTGACAATCGACGCCCGCGAGGAGTTCTATCAACGCTGCATCCGCTTTCTGATCTACGGCAACGTCCTGCGCAACCACACCTATCCCCTGTCGGTCAGCGCCGAGCGGTTCTTCCAGGCTCTGCGCATCGCCGAGTATGCCCGCAAGGTCGGGGCCGCCTACGTGGCTCACGGAAGCACCGGCGCCGGGAACGATCAGGTCCGGTTCGACATGGTCTTCCGAACCCTCTGTCCCGAAGCCGACATCATCACGCCGATTCGCGACGGCAGACTCTCCCGACAGGAGACGACCGGATATCTGCGAGAGCAGGGGGTGGCGATCGAGTGGGAGAAAAGCCGCTACTCGATCAACCGGGGCATCTGGGGAACCAGCGTCGGCGGTGCCGAGACGCTGACCTCCGACCAGCCCCTCCCCGAGGAGGCCTGGCCGACGCCGGTGAGCGAATCGGATCCGCAAAAGGTGACGCTCCGGTTCGAAAAGGGAGAGCTGCGCGGACTGAACGCAGAGGAGCGGGAACCGGTCGAGGCGATCAGACGGCTGAACGCTCTTGCCTCCCCCTACGGCATCGGTCGTGATGTTCACGTCGGCGATACGATCATCGGCATCAAGGGGCGGGTCGGGTTCGAGGCGGCCGGACCGATGATCATCATCCGGGCCCATCAACTTCTGGAAAAGCATACGCTTACGAAGTGGCAGATGTACTGGAAAGATCAGCTCGCCAACTGGTACGGAGGCTTTGCACACGAAGCCCTCTTTCAGGAACCGGTAATGCGCGATATTGAGACCTTTCTGGAAAGTTCTCAGGAACGGGTGAGCGGCGAGGTAGACGTTATGCTCCATCCCTACCGATTCGTCCTCAACGGCATCCGCTCTCCGTTCGATATGATGAAGTCCGGTTTCGGAGACTACGGCGAGATGAACAGCGGCTGGAGCGGAGAAGATGTGAAGGGGTTCACCCATATCCTCTCGAATGCACTGCAAGTCTACCGTAATGCCGGAGGAGAGGAATGATTCGCATCGGCATTATCGGAGGGGCCGGGTACGTTGCCGGAGAACTGTTGCGGCTGCTGGTTCGGCACCCGGAAGCGGAGATCGTCTTCGTCCGGAGCGGAAGTCATGCGGGGGAACCGGTCACGCGGGTACACGGCGATCTTCTCGGTGAAACGGAACTTCGCTTCATCGGCGATTATCCGTCCGATGAAGAGATCGACCTCCTCTTCCTCTGCGGCGGCCACTCGGCCTCCCGTCCGTTTCTTGAGGAACATCCGGTATCGAACCGGACACGAATCATCGATGTCGGCAGCGACTTCCGTCTGAAGGGAACGGATCGCTTCGGCGACCGCCGGTTCATCTACGGACTGCCGGAACTTTATCGCGAGGAGATTCGGGAAGCGGAGAACATCGCGAACCCCGGCTGCTTCGCGACCGCAATTCAACTGGCTCTCCTTCCACTGGCCTCGACCGGTCTGCTGGAAAAGCCGATCCACGTCAATGCGGTCACCGGAGCAACGGGGGCCGGAGCCGGACTGAGTCCGACGACACACTTTGCCTGGCGCGAGGGGAACGTCTCGATCTACAAGCCCTTCACCCACCAGCATCTCGGCGAGATACGCCAGGGGCTGGAGGCCGCCCGGCCCGGCTTTTCGGCTCCGCTCCACTTTATTCCGGTACGGGGTAACTTCACGCGGGGCATCTTCGCCACGGCCTATACCGAGTGTCCCGTCGGTGAAAATGAACTGGGCGATATCTATCGTGCATATTATGCCGATCATCCCTTTACGATCCCGACGGACTCTCCCCCCGATCTGAAAAGCGTCGTCAACACAAACAAGTGTCTGGTGCACTCGATGAAGCTGGAAGGTCAGATCCTGATTGTGAGCGCAATCGACAACTTGCTGAAAGGGGCGGCAGGTCAGGCCGTCCAGAACATGAATCTGATGTTCGGTCTGCAGGAGACCCTCGGACTCAGGCTGAAGGCTTCAGCCTTCTGAAGAATTCAGGATTCGGGAAAGAAGAGAAACGAATCGGCAACGGGTCCGGAGCGAAACACGTTCAGCCCCGACATCAACACCAACAACCAACAACGCGGACATGCAGCAATTTCTCTCGATCAGAGATGTGACCGGCCTGCCGGAACTGATTCAGGAAGCCCTGACGCTGAAGCGGAACGCAACCGCCTGGAGCGATCTGGGGCGAGACCGGACGCTCGGGATGATCTTCATGAACCCGAGTCTCCGCACACGCCTGAGTACGCAGAAGGCGGCGATGAATCTGGGAATGAACGTGATGGCCATGAACGTCTCGCAGGACGGATGGAATATGGAGACCGAGGACGGCGTGGTGATGGACGGCGATGCGCAGGAACATATCCGCGAGGCGGCCCGCGTCATATCGCAGTACTGCGACATTATCGGACTCCGTTCCTTTGCCCGACTGAAAGACCGGCATGAGGACAGGAACGAATCGTTTCTGATGAAGTTCGTTCAGGAGGCGACCGTCCCGGTCATCAACATGGAAAGCGCCACCGGACACCCGCTGCAGGCTCTTGCCGATCTGATGACCATCCGGGAATATTTCCCGCAGGGACGACCGAAAGTCGTCCTGACCTGGGCGCCCCATCCCCGTCCCCTCCCCCAGGCCGTCGCAAACTCCTTTGCTCACTGGGTCGGCTCCACCGACGCCGAACTGGTGATCACACATCCGGAAGGGTATGAACTTGATCCGCAGTTCACCGGGGGGGGAACGTTCGAGCCGGATCAGAACCGCGCCCTTGAAGGGGCCGACTTCGTCTACGCCAAGAACTGGTCGGCGTCAACTCCCTACGGTCAGGTCCTGACGACCGATCCGGACTGGATGATTACCGAAGAGAAAATGAAGCTGACGAACCACGGAAAGTTCATGCACTGTCTGCCGGTCAGGCGGAACGTCATCGTCACCGATGCCGTTCTCGACTCCTCTTCATCGATCGTCATCGGACAGGCGGCAAACCGTGAGTACGCCACGCAGACCGTGCTGAAGAGGTTGCTGGAATGGATCGGTTGATCGTCGCAAAGATCGGCGGGAACCTCTTCGAGGAACCGGAACGCCTCGGAAGATTTCTCGACCGTTTCTGTCCGGTCGCCGGACCGTCGGTTCTGGTTCACGGCGGAGGACCGCAGGCCGACCGGGTTGCCCGGAGCCTCGGCATCGAACCGGTGATGTGGAACGGACGCCGGATCACCGACGGGAAGATGCTCGACGTGGTGACGATGGTCTATGCCGGTCTGAACGGAAAAAATCTTGTCGCCCGGATGCAGGCGCAGGGGCGCAACGCAATCAGTCTGAGCGGCGTCGACGGGAATCTGCTCACAGCCGTCCGGCGTCCTGTCGGGGAAATCGATTTCGGTTTTGTCGGAGACATCACTCCCAATGACGTCAATATCGGATTTCTTCAGTCACTTCTGGCTCAGGGAATCGTCCCGGTCATCAACGCCGTCACGCACGACGGAAAGGGAAGCCTGCTGAACACCAACGCCGACACGATAGCCGTGACGGTTGCTGCAGCCCTGAGCATTCATTATACCGTCGAACTTCTTCTGATCACCGACCGGCCGGGAGTTCTGGCCGATCCGGACGATCCCTCCTCGGTCCTCACCGAACTCGATCCGCAAAGCATCGCCCTACTGATGGCCGACGGAACAATTGCGGGGGGAATGATGCCGAAGATCGACGGATCTCTGGTTGCGTTGAAAGGTGGTGTGGCAAGCGTCAGGATCGGGAACGAAGAGATGCTCGTCTCCGAACGGGAGGGAACTGCAATCACTGCACTGAAACGGAAAGAGGAATCATGAGCGAACCGGCACAATCCGTAGAGAAGAGATATGAAGAGGGGGTCGATCTGTTGAAACGACTGATCGCTCTCCCCTCCCTCTCCGGTGAGGAAGAGGAGACGGCGGAGATCATTCGCAACTTCCTTGAGGAGCGGGGCGTGGAGACCCATCGCCTGAAGAATAACATCTGGTGCCGGAACCGGAAGTTCGATCCGGGGAGACCGACGATTCTCCTGAACTCCCACCACGACACGGTTCCGCCGGGGAGCAGCTACACCCGCGATCCTCACCGGGCCGAAGAAGAGAACGGTATCCTCTACGGACTCGGCAGCAACGACGCCGGGGGACCGCTGGTCTCGCTGATCGCTCTCTTCCTCCACTTTTACGATCACGATCTCCCCTTCAATCTGATTCTGGCCGCAACAGGAGAGGAAGAGAACTCCGGACCGAACGGAATTCCTCTCCTTCTTCCCGAACTCGGAAACATTGATTTCGGAATCGTCGGCGAACCGACGAAGATGGAGCTGGCGATTGCGGAGAAAGGACTGCTCGTACTCGACTGCACGGCACACGGCGTGCGGGGACATGCGGCGCGGGAAGAAGGAGTCAACGCCATCTACAAAGCCGTGGCCGACATCGAGTGGTTCCGGACCTATCGCTTCGAGCGCGAATCGGAGATGCTCGGTCCGGTGAAGATGAACGTCACGATCATCGAAGCCGGATCGCGACATAACATCGTGCCGGAGACCTGCCGGTTCACCGTCGATGTCCGGACAACCGACACCTGTACAAACGCCGAGGTTCTGGAGATCATACGCTCACACATCAGCGCCGAAGTCATCCCCCGCTCGGTCCGGCTCAACCCTTCGGGGATTCCCTCCGATCATCCGATCATCGCCGTTGCCGAAGACCTCGGCATCCGGACCTTCGGTTCTCCCACTCTGTCGGATCAGGCCCGAATGCCCTTTCCGACCGTCAAGATCGGACCGGGGGATTCGGCCAGATCGCATACCGCCGACGAATACATTCTACTGCAGGAGATACGGGACGGGATCAAAGGATACATCGGAATTGCGGATCGCCTGAGGACATATTCTCTCCCGGAATACAACCACGCAACACACACGAACGGAGGAACGGATGAAGCTCTGGGACAAGGGTGAATCGATCGATGAACTGGTCGAACGATTTACCGTCGGGAATGATCGAACCCTCGATATGCGACTGGCCCGCTACGACGTGCTCGGTTCGCTTGCCCACGCGGAGATGCTCCGCGAGGTCGGCCTGATCGAACGGGAGGATTTCGAGAGACTGGAGGAAGCCCTCCACCTGCTCCTTGAGGAGATCGAGAACGGAGAATTTGTGATCGAGGAAGATTTCGAGGATGTCCACTCGAAAATCGAGGAGGCACTGACCAGGCGAATCGGGGAGGCGGGGAAGCGGATCCACACGGCACGGTCCCGGAACGACCAGATACTGCTGGACCTTCATCTGTGGGGGAAAGACGAAGTCGACGAGATCAGAAGGCTGGTCCGGAATCTCTTTGAAGTGCTGATAGGGTTAAGCGAGGAGCATCGGGACGATCCGATGCCCGGCTACACCCACATGCAGATCGCCATGCCGTCATCGTTCGGTCTCTGGTTCGGAGCGTATGCCGAACTTCTGATCGATGATATGATTCTGCTGAACGCCGCACGGGAGATCACCGACCAGAATCCGCTGGGATCGGCCGCCGGATACGGTTCCCCCTTTCCGGTCGACCGGGAGATGACGACACGGGAACTCGGCTTCTCCCGGCTTCGGATCAACGCAATGGGTGCCGGTCTGAGTCGCGGCAAACTCGAGTGGACACTGGCCACGGCCATCGCCTCGACCTTGT
>CAMLOB010000288.1 GCA_946481475.1 uncultured Chlorobiota bacterium
CCCCCCCCCCCCCCCCCCCCCCCCCCCCCCCCCCCCCCCCCCCCCCCCCCACGCCGCCCCACCCCCACGCCGGCCGCGCTGGAGTTTTGAGTGCCCGGATGGGCAGAATGCGGTGGGGATATCGATTGTGATTGAGGAGAATACGACCGGGGAAGGGTAGTAAATGAAAAGTTTTTGATAGTTGTTGTGGAAGGCATGAGGACTGTACTCATGCCTTCTGCTTTTTCAAGACCTTTTGCCGGTTCCGGTTGTATCTCCAAGAAGTTGCCGTACCTGTGTGTGGCGTTGATGCAGACTTTTTACCCAGGGGTTGTTGGAACCGAGTTCGTTTTCAATAACGGGAAGCGAATAGCGATAAATCTCTTCTGCTTCGGTATACTCTCCCTTGTCAACCTTGATGTTTGCGATGTTCAGTCGGCATTGATGGACACTTGTGTGATCGGTACCAAAAGCTTTGATGCGGATATCAAGTGCCTTCATAAACGCTTCTTCAGCATCATCAAGTCTGTTCTGTTTCTTGAACAGGGTACCCAGATTGATAAAACACTTGGCGACTTGCGGATTATTCTCTCCCAGAATACTGATTGAAAGAGACAACGCTGTCTGATAATGGTCTTCGGCTTCCTGAAGTCTCTCTGCCAGACTCTCAAATGATCCCAGATTCATAAGGTTTATGGCAATCTCCGGATGATTCCCTCCGTAAATCCCCCGATTGATCTCCATCGCCCGTTCCAGCAACGGTATTGCCCCTTCATAATCCTCTTCACTCCGGAGCACGGCTGCCATGTTGTTCAGGATCATTGCGGTCAGCGGATGATCGTTCCCGAGCGAACGCTCGCATCGTTCCAATGCCGTTGCGAAGATGCCGGAAGCTTCCTTCCACTTCTCCTGCGCGAAGTAGAGGGCCCCGAGATTGACCAGACTCATGATCGCATCACTCTTGTCCCGTCCCATCATCCGTTCGCGAATGCTCAGCGTCCGGATAAAGAGAGGTTCGGCCTTGTCGTAATTGCGAATGGAGTAGAGGAGCGTGGCCAGTGCGTCCAGCACGGTGGCCGTCTCCAGATGGCTTTCCCCGTAGATCCCCTCAATGATGCGAAGGGCTTCCCGCAGCATCTCTTCGGCCTCCTCATAGGAGCCTTGCGCGCCGAGTGACTCTCCGAGTTTCGTCAGCGTCCGGGCGATGTGTTCGTCCGAGCCCTCATTGCTTTGGCGTCGCAGTTCGAGGGCACGACGGTAGAACCGTTCGGCCCCGCCGTACTCGGCCGCCTGGAAGAGGAATGCGCCGACAGTCTCCAGGATTTCGGCCTCCTCCAGCGGGGTCAGCGTCCCGGATGCCTCCAGATCTTCAAGCCGTGCCGTGTAGATCGATTCGAGCGTCGCCTCCTCGTCCCTTGCCGACACCTGCCAGTAGCGGAACGCCTCGTGCTTTTTCTCGCTGGTGAAGAGTCGGCAGAAGAGGGGGATGTCGGTCAGGCAGTGCTGCAACCGTTCCGGATCCTTCCCCTGCTGCCACTGCCACGGCTCTTCATCCACGCGGCGGTTGCCGACCGGCTGCGCGGCGAAGTACTCGCCGAGTCGGCGGTGGGTGTTCTTCTTCAGCGTTTCGGTTTTTACGTATCGTTCGGCCACGGCCGTCCGGAGATGTTCGTGGAAGAAGGTGTAGAGTCCGTCCCGCTGCATCAGATGGTAGTCGAGCGCACTGAGAATCGGCGTCAACTGTTCGATGCTTGCCTTGCTCAGATCGGAGAGTTCTTCCCGGCTCAGACCGTAGCGCGATCCCCACAACGTCCGCATGATGTTCTGGATGTGGCGCGGCCCGAACTCCCCCTCGATCCGTTCCAGCACCCGCTGGAAGAGTCCGCTCAGATCTTCGGCCTCCAGATAGTAATCGATCTTCGACTCGCTCTCCTCCCGTCTGTTCAGCGCCCGCAGCTCTTCAAGACTTGTGCGGAGGTAGAGAGGGTTGGCGCTGCTCCGGTTCCCGGCAACGCGGCGAATCTGGGCGGTATTGAACCGTTGGCTGAAATCTCCCAGAAATCGGCGGGCCACCTCGCGACGCTCCGATTCGGTCAGCGGTTCCACTTCCACTTCCGGCCATCTCCGCTTCCGCATCTGCGTCAGGTAGGGGCCGTCGAGCGTGGAGATAATCAGGCGGACGTGGGGAGGAAAATCTTCCGGCAGCCAGTCGAGCGGGAAGAGATGGTCGGAACTTCCCTCAAGCTGGTTCAGTCCGTCGATGACCAGAACGAGTTCCCGGTCTCTGGTGTAGGCCAGCCATTCGGGGAACTGGCGGACGATCTGATCGGGATCGGCCGGGAGCTGTTCGGCCAGTTCGGCCAGTTCCCTGATCTCTCCCATGATCCGGCGGAGCAGACCCGGCTGGTCGGTGCTGGCAGGGGTGGCCCCGACGTAGTGCGTGATGATGATGCTCCCGGGATGTTCCCCCTGATAGCGGTTGCTCCAGTGGGCCAGCAGCGCACTCTTGCCCGACCCCGACTCTCCGGTAATCACCAGCGGCAGGATACGCCGTGTCCCTTCGGCGACTCCGGACCCCTCTCCTTCCCGCCACTCCCCGTCTTCAGCGTAGCGGTCAAGTCGGCTCAGGATCTTCGGATTCTCCACATAGGCGCGCCGGCGCGTCGAGGCAAATGCCTCATGCCCGTGGCGCTCGCTCTCGATTGAAGAGAGAGCCGCCCTGGAAGCGGCGGTTATATCGATAAAGTCGGACATGCGTTGACGAGAGTCGCAATGATCCAGCCGGCGGATTTTCCTTTTGCAGTTTACAGATATAGGGAAAAGGACGGCATCGGACAACAACAATCGTTGTCTCTTTACAAAGATTGTCGGGTAAGACCGTGCAGACAAACGGAAGTTACCGTAATTCGGCAAGCTCCGGCAGAAATCCGGGAAGGATATCTTCTGCGGGGACGATTCGGTCGAAGCCCTCTTCCCGTCATCCCCTTTCCTGTCGATGCGAACGTCCTCCTTTTCCTATCCAGAATGAAGCGGCTTCATTCCTGAAGCCGCTTCAGGTCCTACAGTCTTCTCGCAACAACAATTGTCCGCTGTGCCGTAGTGATGCCGGTCCCTTCCTCGCCGTAGGATTCGATCCGAACGACGTAGATGCCGATCGGCAGCGGACGTCCGTCGTCGTCGGTTCCGTCCCAGATGAAGCTCCCCTCAGCCGCCGACGGTTCGTTGTTGATCGGACGGGCCGCACGGCGACCCTGCCGGTCGTAGAATGTGATGACGATCCGGGAAGCCGGAGCCGGAAGGCGATAGGTGATCCGGGTGAAGTCCTCGAACCCGTCTCCGTCCGGGGAGATCGTTTCCGGCAAGACCGATAACAGGGCGTCTTCAGTCGATACGGGAACCGAACGGGAGTTCGGGGCCCCGGGCGTCCCCCCTGCCGGAGCGACGCAGCTTGACCAGTTGCGGGGATCGTTGCTTCCCCCTTCCATATCGATCCGCTCCAGAGAAATTCCCTTCGTGTCGCCGATCCGGTTCCAGTGCCGGTCATTGTCATATCCGATGCTGTCGACTGTCCGACCGTCCGGATTCCGCAGCACGACCTCATCGCCGTTCAGGTTCAGACCGAGATCCTTGCCGAGAATGATCACGTTGGAGGAATCGAGCAGATCGGGATAGTGCTGATGGATCAGACTGTCGCTTGCAATCAGGCCGTAGCCTCCCGGCCGGATCGAAGGGGCACCTTCGGGAATCAGTCGTTGCTGTCCCGAGCTTTCGGTGATGCTCCATCCGGCCAGCGGGACCGGACGGGAACCGGCATTATAGACTTCAACATATTCGGCACCACTCTCCCCGCCGACCGGAAGGGGGTCGTACATGATTTCGGTAATGACGAGTCCGCTGTCGGGCGGACTGCGTCGGAGCGTCAGGAGAAGATGATTGTCCCTTTCCCGTTCATCCTGCGGGAACTCGATGCGGAGCAGGGCAATCTCTCCTTCATCGGTCAGGGGGTGGGGCCAGACGACTTCAAGGAGATGTTGTCCTCCTGCGGAAAGGGGAGGGAGAGCCGACCGGGAAAGCTCCTCTTCGGGTTCGCCCAGACCGTTTGTGTCGGCATCGTGGAAGAGAAGAAGCGATGCTCCTTCGGCCCGTTCCGTGCCGCTGTTGTACAGGCGGAACGCAAGGGACGAACCGACCGGATCGAACCGGAGGGAATCGATACCGAGATTGTTTGCCGGAGGGAAGATGGAGTTCGTCCGACCGGGCGTTGCGCCGGTGGAATCTTCCGAGTTGCGCCACGACGCCGAGTCGTTTGTCCGGTCGGCAAAGTGCCGCCGTTCCAGCGATCTCCCTTCCCCTCCTCCCCACGAACCGAAGTAGTGAAGCGAGTCGACGGTCTCTCCCGCTCCGTTCTTCAGCACGATCTCTTCCTCTGCGTTGTTGAACGTCGGCAGCGCCATGCCGATGATCCGAACCGAATCGGCAACCCGCCGGATTGAACGGAACGCCGCAGAGTCCGATGTTATCAGGAGATATTCTCCCGGTTTCAGAATGCCGGAGGGAATCGATCTGCTCGTCCCGGCGTCGCTGATCTTCCATCCTGCAAGGTCAACCGGCAGCCTGTCGGCGTTGTATAACTCCACCCTCTATAACGCATCTGCAAATGCGGCCAAATCATGAACAAAAACGCCGTTTTTTGACCGATGACAAGATATGGGTACAACAGTAGTACAACAATCGGCAGGCTTATATGGCCTTATATGATTCACTTTGGTACGATAGGAACCGTCAAAATACACGTTGTACCCACCCATCCACTGAGCCATATCACCAACATAACTGTCCTGAGAAGCGCGCAAAGATAAGCATACCAGTGTTTCCTTGCCTTCCAGCCTGGAAGATGGATATTGTTCTCTATCCTCTCTTCCCCTTTTACTTGTTGCCTGACCCACTGCGAAGCATAGCGAAGGCTGACCGATGCCGCCAGCCCGTCAACCCCCGGCCCGCACCAGTCGCTCTGCGACCCGTGTTGGGGGTTGACCGTCTGGCTCACCGCATCGGTCATGTCCACCTTCGCCTCCGCAGTGGAGGTCATTCAACAAAAGGAGAAATGACCATGACAGATAACCCTACCCTCACCAAAGCCGACCTGGCGCAATTCACTGGTACAGATATTCGGTATAGCTATCGCTACGACCCATCCATGCACTATACCGAGGGGGTCAAATACGTGGCAGACATGGCATCTGCACACTGGATAATTGCCGAAATATCGTTAGGGCAAATTTTTTCGTTTGTTCAACCAGTGAAGTTCCAACATTGGACGCTGACTGTTGACTCTGACCGTAATACAAATTTGATCTGCACAGATCAAAATGGTGTAGTTGTGACAATGGCAAGGCCCGCAGAAACAAACTTCCCGTTGGATGAAATATCATTCTTCTTCACCAACAATGTATTGTGTCTGCCGAGCGAGTATCGTCACATATCCAAGTTCTGGCCAGCCACCCCTACCTAACGAGAATTGATCGCATCCCCCTGCTCCGGATATACCGGAGCAGGGATTTTTTTTTGATCTCTGAACGGGTAGTGGGATGAACTGAGGGGCATCAAGTGCTTCCGGCAACTTGCGTCAATTCATGTAAACAATGGCAGACTTGAATCTGCTTGACCAACTACCGTTTTGTAGACCAAAACGCCCGGAGCTTTCCGGGCGTTTCTATGGATATGCATGTCCTGTGGCTTGCTACAACAACGACGCCTCGATTACCAG
>CAMLOB010000289.1 GCA_946481475.1 uncultured Chlorobiota bacterium
GGTGGTCGGCGGGGGGAGCACCCCCGCCGCTGAGGAACTCCGCAAGCGAATCGCCTGGCTGGCAAATGCTCTCGGCGTGACCGCCCCTCCTTTCGATTCGTGGCTTGTGCTGCGGGGGATCAAGACGCTGGACGTGAGACTGGAACGCCACGAGGGGAATGCCCGACGCGTTGCCGAATGGCTGGAGAAGCACCCCGATATCAGCCGCGTCTTCTATCCGGGGCTTCCATCGCATGAAGGACACGAGCTGGCCCGGCGCCAGCAGAAGGGATTCGGCGGCGTAATCTCCTTCGAGTTCGACGGCTCTGCCGATGAGATCGGCAGACTGCTCGCAGGAACAAGAATCTTCGCTCTGGCCGAATCGCTCGGGGGCGTCGAGTCGCTGATCGAACAGCCGGGGACCATGAGCCACGCTTCGATGGATCCGCAGCTTCGCCAAGAGGCGGGGATCACCGAAAACATCATCCGCCTCTCCGTCGGCATCGAACATATCGATGATCTTCTTGAGGACCTGGACCGGGCGATCTCCTTTGCAAAAGGGAAGGGAAAGACCGGAACGGAATCGACACCGCAACCCGCAACGATCGATGTGCAGGAGATGCCGCAATGAAGAAGAACGATCTGCCCGGCAACGATCGACTCAACCGCCGCAAAGGATTGTTCGACACGGGAGACCGTCCCTTTCATCTTCAGTCGGGACGAACTCTCTGCGGAGTCCACATCGCCTATGAAACCTACGGCCAACTCAACGAGGCAAAGAGGAACGCCATTCTTCTCTGCCACGCACTCACCGGCAGTCCGCACGCCGCCGGACGGGACGGGAAAGGGAGACCGGGATGGTGGGACGGACTGATCGGTCCCGGCAAGGCGTTCGACACGGATCGGTTCTTTGTGATCTGCTCGAACGTTCTGGGGGGATGCTACGGTTCTACCGGACCGAACAGCATCAACCCCGGAACCGGCGAACCGTACGGTTCCGATTTTCCGGAGATCACCATTCGGGACATTGTTCGCGCCCAGCATCTTCTCATAGACTCGCTCGGCATCGAACGCCTGAGTGCCGTCGCCGGAGGATCGATGGGGGGAATGCAGGCGTTTGAGTGGGGAGTGAGCTTTCCGGAACTGGTGGAACGGTTGATCCTGATCGCCACCGCCCCCGAGCAGTCGGCCTGGCGCCTCGGAATCGGAGCCGTTGTGCGGGAGGCGATCTCGATTGGCGAGAAGTCACACAACCGCGAACGGGGTCTCCGCCTGGCCCGGATGATCTCGATGCTCACCTATCGATCCCACGAAGAATTCTCCGGTCGGTTCGGACGAAGAAGACAGGAGGACGGACCGGAAGAGGCCGAAGATCTTTTTGCGGTAGAGAGCTATCTGAAGTACAAGGGAGAAGAACTTGCCGGACGATTCGATTCGCTGACGTATCGAACGCTTCTCGGAGCGATGGATCGGCATGACGTCTCCGCAGGTCGTGGCGCACCGGCCAAAGTACTGGCCGCCCTGCCGCAGCCCACCCTCTGCGTCGGCATCTCGAGCGATATGCTTTATCCGGCCGAGGAGGTCTTCGGATTTGCCGGGATGATTCCGGACGGCCGCTACCGCGAGATCCTCTCCCGCTGCGGACACGATGCTTTTCTGATCGAGCAGGAGCAACTGGGCCGGCACATCGAGGATTTTTTCCGGACATCGCAGGGAACGGATAGCGATGAAAGAGACGGAGATCGAAGAGACAATGATCGAGAAGCCAACGGCGGAACCCGAACGGTCTCCGCACTATTGACAACGACACAAACAACTTGAAGGAGATAGAGCACATGTCAACAATTTCAATCGGACTGTTCGGATGCGGAGTTGTGGGGAGCGGCGTGGTAAGAATTCTTGAGGAGCGGACCGACCAGATCGAGCGGGAGACCGGATACCGTCCGGTGATCTCGAAGATCTGCGTCCTCCATCCGGAGAAGGAACGCCCGGTCGATCTGACCGGCGTCAGGGTCACCGGATCGCCCGACGAGCTTCTGGAAGATCCGGACATCGACGTTTTCATCGAGGTAATCGGCGGGGAGAAGGATGCACTGAACATCCTGACCCGGACGCTGACCGCAGGGAAGAGCGTGATCACCGCCAACAAACTGGTGCTGGCCAAACATCTGCCGGAACTTCGCCGACTTGAGGATCGCCACGGCGGCCTGCTTCTCTACGGGGCTTCGGTCTGCGGCTCGGTACCGATTCTGAAGGTAATCGAGGAGACCCTGTCGATCGATACGATACGGTCAATCCGCGGAGTCGTCAACGGATCGACAAACTATATCCTGGGTCGGCTGGCTGCGGGTGAGGCGTGGGAAACCGCTCTGGCAACCGCACGGGCCGAGGGATTTCTGGAGGCCGATCCGACGCTGGACATCAGCGGCGCCGACGCCGCGCAGAAACTTTCGATCCTCGCCTGGCACGCGTTCGGCTGTCACGTCCCTCCGGACCGGATACCGACGACCGGCATCACCGACATACCGGCATCGGCATTTACCGAAGCACGGGGGAGCGGGAAGCGGATCAAACTGGTAGCCGAAGGAAGGATGACCGAATCCGGTCCCCTCCTCTCGGTCGCTCCGGTCCCCCTTCCCGGAACAAGCGCGCTGGCACTGGTCGACGATGAGATCAACGTCGTGGAGGTGGAATGCGAGGGAGTCGGAACACAACGATTTATCGGCAAGGGAGCAGGTTCCCTTCCGACGGCCAACGCCGTCCTCACCGATCTTCTGGACATCATTGCCAGGAGGAGATACCGAAGAAGGATTCCCATCGCTCCGCTGTAAACAACGGATGCTTCAATCGGGCACTCAGATACAGTTGATCTGCGTCAACCGGTCCGATCTCCGGTCTCTCTCACCAAGATCACGCCTGAGCAAAACGGAACCGCCGTTGCAGCACTGCGATGCTGTAACGGCGGTTCGTTGATGAGGTCGACAGGATCACTCTCCCGGCGGCGGCGGTTCTTCTCCCCTCGGAGGCCCATCCATTCCGTTCGGGGGGCCTTTGCGTTTCTTTTTCATGTTGTGCTGTTCCCGTCTCAGACTCTCCATTTGCCCGGCACTCAGGTGGGGAGCAAGCTCCACCAGCATGGTGTCGAACACTGCTTTCATCTGATGTCGGGCGGACTTGAGAATCTCCCGGTTTCTCTCATCGGCTTTTGCAAGGATCGGATGGACGGCGGCGTGTTGTGCCGAGTCCCGGATATCGATAATCCGCTCCATGTGGCGGATGAAACCGCCGGGACCCCGTATCTCATCCCGCTTCTCCCTGCGATCCTGCGAAATCATTCCGACGGCGGCTCCGCCGATCACTCCGCCGATAATTAATGTGCCGAGAAGAATCAGTATCGATTTGGCCTGTGTGGTCATGGTCTCATCATCCTGTCATTATGGTCCCGATTATGCTGCATCGGTTAATGGGAAAGCATCATGTCGGTAAATTCTGCGTCGTAGGCGGCCTCCACCGTCACCGGTCCCAGACCGAGAGCCGCCTCCAGCGGCGACTGGTCGGCACCCGACTCAGCAATGTTGTAGATACCGAGTCCGAGAGCCACCGCAACGGCGACCGGTGCCAATCGGCTGAAGAAAGAGGCCAGCGCATCGGAGAGATCGAAACGCCTGCTCTCTCCTCCTCTCCCGATCCGTTCGATCACCCGATCGGCAAAGCTTGGCCCGAACGACCGATGTCCCGCATCGGCAACGACTTCCTGAAGGCGCATCATTCCCTGATATTCGGTCCGCGCTCCGGCATCCTCCCGAAGCAGTTCTTCCAGTTGCTGCCGCTCCTTCTCCGACAGTTCATCAGAGAGCGAACGTAGCAGAAGATTCCGTGTGTTCATCTTCAATGATATATGGTTTCAACAATCGTTCCAGGCTCTTCATGCCTCGTGAGAGGCGCGAGAGGACGGTCCCCTGGGGCAGATTCAGCAAGTCGGCCGTCTCCTTCGTCGAATAACCGTTCAGCATCCTCAGAACAACGACGGCCTTGTGTTTCGGGTCCAGATCGTCGATTGCCTTGTGGACCAAAGCCTGCCGTTCGTTCTCGTCGATCGTCCGGTTCCCGCTGGTCGTCAGTTCCGTATCCCGCAGGCTATCGATGCCGGTAAACCGGTTCCGTTTCTTCTTCTGTCGCTTCAGTTCATTCAGCGACAGGTTGATCGCGATGCGGGTCAGATACGTCTTGACGGTCGATTCTTCCCTGAAGGAGTCCAGAGCGCGGTAGAAGCGGATAAACGTCTCCTGTCCTACGTCCTCTGCCTCCGGTCCCGTTCCCAGCATCCCCCGCACGGTTGCGGCCACCGTCGGCTCGTACCGCTCCACAAGCGTGCGGAAGGCGGCCTGATCGCCGGAGCGAGCCCCGTTCAGAAGTTCGGCATCCGTCGGGAACGACTCCGCTATTCTTGTCTGTCCATCGGGACTCATTCGGGAATAGTTGCTGAATACTGAAGTAATCACGCTGTTAGACAACCGCCGGAATGATATGATTCCCTCCGGTCGGCACCGACCTGTTCAAACGGCAAAAGATCTCAGGAAAAGAACGGAATCGCCGGCATTCTCACCAGCTACGCCACCCTGCCTATCACGACGGGATCTTCGCCGATCTCCCTCAACCGCGCCATGACCGCATCGGCTCCGCTCTCGGTTGCGACGATCACCAGACCGATACCGAGATTGAACGTCCGGCGCATATCTTCCTCCGGCACATTTCCTTCGCGCTGAATCAGACCGAAAATCGGCGGACGCTTCCACGCATTCCAGTCAACGTTCAGCGAGAGCGGATCGCGAACGACGCGGGAGGTGTTGCCGACCAGACCCCCTCCGGTGATGTGGGAATAGGCGTGAACGCCTTCGATATCCATCGTCTCCTGAATCGCCTTCAGATAGGAGCGATGGGGAACCAGCAACGCTTCGCCGAGACCTCCGCCGATCTCATCGATATGGGCATCGACATCGTACTTCGGGAAGAGGACGGCACGGGCAAGGGAATAGCCGTTTGTGTGGAGTCCGGTAGACGGAAGACCGATCAGCAGATCACCGGCCGCCGATCCCTCTCCGGTCACCATCCGCTTCCGCTCCACCACGCCGACAACCGTTCCGGCCAGATCGAACTCCCCTTCGGCATACATCGACGGCATCTCGGCCGTCTCACCGCCGATCAGGGCGCACGCGTTCTCCCGGCATCCCCGGGCAAATCCGCTGATGACGCGAGCGGCGACCGAGGGATCGAGTTTTCCGGTTGCGAAGTAATCGAGGAAATAGATCGGCCGGGCACCGCAAACGGCGATGTCGTTGACGCAGTGGTTGACCAGATCCTCACCCACCCCTTCGTAGACACCGGCCATGAAGGCCACCTTCAGTTTTGTCCCGACACCGTCAACCGAGGAGACCAGGACCGGATGGTCGTATTCCTTCAGGAAGGAGACGTCGTAAAGTCCGCCGAATCCACCGATATCGGCCAGCACGTTGTCGTTGAATGTCGAACGGATCATCGGCTTGATCCGCTCCACCGTCTCCTCACCGGCATCGATATTCACTCCGGCAGTCTTGTAGGTCAGTTGTTCGCTCATGAATCTGATTGATGTATGATGGAATGTGTTCCGCTTGCATTGATTGATACGCATCCCTCTCTTCTACCTCTTCCCCTCTTGCTCCACTTCAGCACTCTTCAGCCGGATTGTAAAGGTTGTCCCCTGAGGAGAACTCTCCTTCATGG
>CAMLOB010000290.1 GCA_946481475.1 uncultured Chlorobiota bacterium
TCGACCGCCTCCGGCGTGACCGTCAAGGTTCGCCCGCTCCGGCCGAGCGTCCGTGCTGTCCTCCCTTGCGGGGTCGTAGCTCGATGTTGTGGTCAAAGGTACCGGGCGGAATGATCCGGGGCGGTCCGGCGTTGCCGTCCTTGAATTCTATGTCCTCGCCGGCACGGATCACATCACCCACTTTCAGCTTTTCCGGAGCCAGAATGTAGCGGAGTTCTCCGTCGGTATATTCCACCAGGCAGATGCGGGTAGACCGGTTCGGATCGTACTCGACAGTCTTGACCGTTGCGTCGACGCCCCGCTTGTCCCGCTTGAAATCGATCATCCGGTAGCGACGCTTGTGCCCTCCGCCTCTGTGGCGCGAGGTGATCCGCCCGGTGTTGTTGCGCCCTCCGCTCTTCTTCAGCGGGGCCAGCAATGACTTCTCGGGACTGCTCGTCGTCACCTCCTCGAATGTCGAGGTAGAGTAGTAGCGACGTGCTGGTGTGGTCGGTTTGCTGTTGCGTATACCCATTGCTCTATACTCTTTGCGAGGGTCTCCCCTTCAATTAGTCCTGACTTGTATCCTCGAGATCTCCCAGCAGATCGATTGTCTGTCCCTTGGCAAGGGTCACAATCGCCTTTTTCCGTCTGACCGTCTTGCCGGAGATGAATCCCCGCCCCGTCCACCGGTCGCGATTGCGCGGACGAATGCTGACGGTGTGGACGTTCGTCACTTTGACGTTGTAGCGATCTTCCACCGCACGGCGAATCTCGATCTTGTTTGCCGAGGGCATGACCTCGAACACATATTTCCCCTGCGGCTCGAATGCCGCACTCTTTTCCGAAAGGATCGGACGCTTCAGAACGTGTCTCATGCTTTCTCCTCCTCGTCGTCGGTTCCGGTCTGGTCATCCGGTTCATTCTCTTCGGCCGTCTCCTCAACCTGCTCGTCGATGACGATTTCCTCCTCGAAGTCCACCTCGTCAACCTCCGGTGCCGCAATCATAATCTCCCCCTCTTCGGCCAGTTGCCCATGGAGGACATCGAGGGCCCCCTGCTCGATGATGAGAATCTGATTGTTGAGCAGATCGTAGGTGGAAGCGTTGCGGGCTTCGAGAATAAAGCAGTTCGGGATGTTCCGTCCGGAGCGGACGACGGTTTCGTTTTCGGAGGCGACCAGAAGAAGCGTCTTCTTTCCGGAGACGTTGATCGCCTTGAGCATCTGGGCAAACAGGCTGGTCTTCGGCTGATCGAAGGCCAGATTCTCCACGATATAGACTTCGTTGGAGCGAGCCTTCAGCGACAGTGCCGAGCGGCGGGCCAGACGCCGCATCTTCTTCGGCATCGCCTGGCGATAGCTGTGAGGGCGCGGACCGAAGATGGTGCCGCCGCCGACCCAGAGCGGAGAGCGCGTGGAGCCTGCGCGGGCAACGCCTCGCCCTTTCTGGCGCCACGGCTTCCTGCCTCCCCCTCTGACTTCGGAACGTTCCTTTGTCTTGTGGGTACCCTGGCGACGATTCGCCAGATGCATTTTTACGGCCTGGTGCATCACCGCGACGTTCGGCTCAATGCCGAAGACGCTCGGGTTCAAATCAATGGACCCTTTTTTGCTGCCGTCTTTTCCGAGTATATCGACCTTCATGAATCTCTACCGGAATCTCGTGCTATCGAAGTTGCAATGCGGACCGGAGAACTCTCCCGGCACCGATCGGGAACTTATTTCTTGTTAATCTCTACTATACTGTTAATTGCGCCCGGAACCGATCCCTTCACCACAATCAGATTCTCATCCGGAATCACCACCACCACCTGAAGGCTCCGCACCGTCGATTTCGCTCCGCCGGTCCGTCCTCCCATCCGCGTCCCCTTGAAGACCCGTGAAGGATAGCTTGACTGACCGATCGAACCCGGAGCACGCTCGCGGTTGTGCTGACCGTGCGTCCGTCCCCCTACGCCACTGAACCCATGGCGCTTGATAACGCCCTGGAAACCCTTCCCCTTCGAGGTGCCGGTGATATGAACGATATCTCCGGCCTCGAACAGATCGCCGACGTTGATCACGTCACCCGGAGCATATGCAGCCCCGGCAAAAGTGCGGAACTCGCGAACGACTTCCGGAGCCGAGGCTCCCGCTTTCTCAAGATGTCCCCGCATCGGCCGGTTCAGGTTGGCCTCCTTGGCATATCCGTATCCCATCTGCACGGCCTCATATCCATCGGCCTCTTCGTTCCTGACCTGAAGTACGGTGCAGGGTCCGGCCTGAATCAGCGTGCATGGGATGTAGACTCCATCCTCGGAGAAGATCCCCGTCATCCCAAGTTTTTTACCTAAAATCGAAGGCATAGTATCAGCGCGTCTTTACGTAAACGATGATGAAGAAACGATGTGAACCGGGATCAGACCTTGATCTCGACGTCGACGCCGGCCGGAAGCTCCAGCCGCATCAGCGAGACGACCGTCTTGGAGGTCGAGTTCAGAATATCGATCAGACGCTTGTGGATGCGCTGCTCGAACTGCTCGCGGGATTTCTTGTCGATGTGCGGAGAACGGTTGACCGTGTAGACGGTCCGTCTGGTCGGAAGCGGGATCGGTCCCGAGACAATCGCGCCGGTCTGGCGGACGGTACGAATGATCTTCTCCGTAGACTTGTCGATCAGGTTATGATCGTACGACTTCAGCTTGATGCGAATTACCTGGGCTGCCACGATCTTTTTACGCTTCTCGTTATCGTTGAATTAGGACGCAGACGCGATACCCGCGTGCGATTCATGCGGATGAACGCCCGCGTCACTTGAACTTTCTATAATCGCTTTGATCCGGGCCGACGACGTGCGCTCCGGCGATTCCCCGAAGGAACCTGATCGACTTCCGTGAGAAGTCCCGTCACGCAAGAGGACAAGTAGGGTTGTTTTCCCCTGATTCTTCCGCTTTCCCTGCAAGTAGGACAGGGAGTTCGTAGAACTTTGCTTGTCTCTTTTCGGCCTCGTCAAATCAAAGAGCCTGCAAATATAGGGGAGCCGTTCCCCTTATGCAAGTTTCAGGGTGTCGTTTTTCGGGCAAAAAGGCATATCGAATTGTGAGCGGGAGAGGAAGTGCGATGTGCGAACGGCGATTGTCGAATGGGAGGAAACTACGGATTTTCCTGCAAATACGGGGAACAATGTGGTGGGGTGCCCTATCTTACACACCTGCGCCTCCCCCTCGCCTGCTATTCTATTCCGGCATGATCTCCATCCCCGTCACACACTGAACGCGTGCGCTGTCTCTGAAAGACCGGTCGATCAGGGCACATCGCTGAAGCGGGCAATCGGCTCCATCCGTTATGACCAGACGACGGCAAGCCGGATCCGGGCAGGAAGGAGCGGCATTACTTCACACCCGTCACCACGATAAGCGGATAGGTGGGGTAGATTGCCGGACACGCATAGAGTTCATCGGCTATCGGATTCCGGAACTTGAGCCGGAGAGTCTTTCCCGGCTGCTGATGCTCCGCAGGAAGATTCTTTGCCGAATAGAGATCCCGCTCAATTCCCGTGATCTCGTAAATCTTTTGCAGGTCACCTGTAAATCGTATGCCCCACTCCCCTGAACAGTCGATGTCATCGGCCACAACAACGACCTCATAGTACTCGCTCCGATCACCGCCGAAAACGGGATCAACCAGATAACGGTCGCATGAAGAGAGAAGCATCACCGCCGGTGCGAGAGCAATGACCAGAGTGGAAACGATGCGCATGACAATCCTCCGAATGACTGTTGGTGAACTATCGGAAAGAACCGACAATCCGGAGCTCTGTTTCCGCCGACCCGATTCACCTCTTCAGGCTCTTTGTCGTGTAACGGCAAAGAGAGAGAGAGAGGGGCAAGCGCTTCGCAAAAACACCAAAGGTGGAAGGGAACTCTGTCGCCCCGTGCTGCGGGCTTGCAGAGAAATTTTCCGGCGGCTCCCCGTACTCACCCCGTACCCACGCACAGGGTCAGGACCGGTCCCTTTGTGGCTTCTTCGTGTCCTTGGTGCTTTTGTGGTCCCCTCTACGCTACGCTCTCTCCCCCACAGAAGCACGTTCGCATCGAACACTGCAGTCTTCTCTATTCACCTGCCGAATCGCCTCTTCCTCCTCACTCGATCCCCTGTCCCTGAAACCATCCGGCCCGTTCCAGCACATTCTTTCCGTAGTCTCTTCCGGCCGTGTAGTAATCGATATCCCTCCCCTTGGTCAAGGCCTTCGCAACGTTACCGGGACCGCAGTTATAGGCGGCCAGAACCGCGCGGAGCAATGCATTCCCCTGCAGTGAGAACCGTTTGGTGATATATGCACGTGAGGAGTTCAGAACCTTTGCCGCGTAGAGGATATTCGCTTCGGCGTCATCCCACTTGCCGGTACGGGCGAATTCGTGCGAGCGATCGTCGATCTGCATCAGTCCCCTGCCGTGCCCGTGATCCCCCTTCCCTCCCGGTCCGGGTTTGTCCAGTGCCGTGGAGAGTCCCCACTCGGACTCGCGCGAACCGATACCGCAGATCACACTCGGCGCCACTCCTGCCTGCCCGGCCGACTTCTCAATAAAAAGAAGATAGTTCTCCCGAACAACCTTCAGTTGCCGAAGCAACCGCTGGTTGTTCAAAGGGTAGGGAGTAAGGAATACGTCTTTCTGCGGCGGTTCCTCTCCGAGGAGTTTCGCCCAGGTTCGGGGACCGACGATCCCGTCGGCCTCCAGCCGATTCTTCTTCTGGAATGCGATCACGGCCTTCTCGGTGTTCGGCCCGAAGTGACCGTCTTCCTTCAGCCCCAGAAGGTGCTGAAGCCGTTTGACGTCGTCCCGAAGGTTGGGACTGGTGTTCCGGTAGCCGTCGTAGAGTCGGAGAGTATTCATAGACCACCAACAGGTTTTTTCCGGATCAGAAATTCGACTTGCGCGAGAAAAACTCGCGATTTATACATGCTGATCGACAAGGACGGGATTGCCGTCGGGATCGATAATCATGAAGCTTGCAGGACCGGAACTCTCTTCATCGGCTTCGGTGGCCATATCCACCCCCTTCTCTTTGAGTTGCTTCTGAAGATCCCTTATATCCGTGAAGGAATCGAGCCGGTTCGCGTTCTGATCCCAGCCCGGATTGAACGTCAGAATATTCTTGTCGAACATCCCTTGAAAGAGTCCGATCACGCACCCTTCATTCTTCATGATAAGCCAGTTCTGAGACATGTCTCCTCCGAAAACCTCAAAGCCGAGATTTTCATAGAATGCTTTCGAGGCTGCAATGTCCCTGACGTTCAGGCTTACCGAGAAGGCTCCCAGTTTCATAGTTCCTCCATTGATGGTCGGATAGATTGGCAGGGCAACTTGCCTTGATCCGTATGCTGTGCAAAGATAGGAACGTCACGGTGAAAATAGCAGGTCGGAACTCCCAGACACGATTTTACCTTCAGACAACAAAGCCCCCGCAGGTCAATCCCTGCGGGGGCTTTGAACGGAAGATTGCTCTTCGATCAGTCTTTGTTCAGACTTACTCGATGATCTTCGTCACGATGCCTGCGCCGACGGTACGGCCGCCTTCGCGGACGGCGAAGCGGAGGCCCTCCTCCATAGCGATCGGCGAGATCAGCTCGACTTCGATGTTGTCGATGTTGTCCCCCGGCATCACCATCTCGGTTCCGGCCGGCAGACCCATCACACCGGTCACGTCAGTCGTACGGAAGTAGAACTGCGGACGGTAGTTGTTGAAGAACGGCGTGTGACGGCCACCCTC
>CAMLOB010000291.1 GCA_946481475.1 uncultured Chlorobiota bacterium
ATGAAACTTCCGCGCCTCTTTTGTTAACAGGTAGTGGGGAGCAAACAATAGAGAACACGTCGGGAATTGCCGACTCTATGAACTCAGGTCCTCTTGAATCTCTACAGCCTGAACGCTCCCGGTTCACCCGATTCATCGGCGTGCTAACCCCCTCCCGCACTCTACGAACTCATACACTCTCACACTCTACGAACTCGATCACGTCAACCGCTTCCCGCTCGACAACATGTTGTTGAATTTGCGATAGGCCAGGTAGGCAACTCCACCGATGATCAGCCCTGCAATGAGCCATCCGGCAAGTGTCCACACGGCGCCGAGTATCCAGAGAAAAATCCGAAAGGCAACGATACCGATAATGATCGCCACGATGAGGCCGAGAATATTTTTTCCACTCATAGTATTCCTCCAAAAAAAGGATTGAAGTTTCTTTGCCGAAGTTAGCAATTTGGGCGTTGCTACGGCAGGGAAAGGTTTATGGTTTCATTCCCGGCTGTCCGGGAAGAGAGAAGGAGTTCCACCCGGCAATCCGGTCAGACCATTCGGGGAGGGGCATCGTGTCAACTCCCTGTGTCGGTAACCATCGGCAGGTGCTATCGCAGTACGATCAGGTTGCGTAGTTTTGCAACCAGTGGGGTTTGTGTGACCGATATGCTGTTTCGGCCACCATGTCACACTCTCCCCATCAGGTCTATCAGAACATTCGGTCAGGAGTTTACCATGGCAAAGATCACCGGAATAGGGGGCCTCTTCTTCAAGAGCAGGGATGACGGCATGTCGCTGCAAAGGAGAGCCGGTGGTTCAGTCCCAGCGACTCTCCCTTCATGATTAACTATCGGGTTGATAACCTCGATGAGATGCTTGCTCAATTGCGTGAAGGAGGCGTGGAGATTGTCAAGGGACCGGAATCACACGAGAACGGCAAGTTCGCATGGATCATGGATCCGGAAGGGAACAAGATCGAACTCTGGGAGCCGATGATCTGGGACGACAAGAACAAGGGTGACAGATCCCTGCGCCCGGCAACCGGTTGCAGCCGACAGTCTGCTCTGCACTGCCGGTGATGCCGGACGTTAGTAGCATTCTATCAGTAGAGAAAGACCGGAGATGAACTGTCAAATCGGATGGATCGAACTCCCTGCTCCCGATCTTGAAGCGGCATGTGAATTCTACAGCATAATATTCGGGTGGACCATTAAGGATTATAGTCCGACGTACAGGGTCTTCCAGTCAGGGAACATCAGCGGCGGATTGAATCAGACCGGCAGGCCGGCGGATGATGGAATACGCGTATCCGTTACAGTCGAGTCCATCAATGCGACGTTGCAGAAGATCGTGAGGGAGGGGGGAGCCGTCGTCAGGGAGAAGTATGAAATACCCGGGGGCTTCGGTTTCACTGCCATGTTCAAGGATCCGAACGGGAATGTTCTTGAGCTGTGGTCCGAAACGTGATCTTGCTTCCGACACGGGCTATACTGTTCGGCGATTCCGTCGAGCGGGATGACAGGAAACATCCGGATATTGTTGAACACCCGGAACCGGCAATCGCGGACTATCATAATGGCCGAGAACAAAACCAAACCGACCGACGCAAGTGTCGATGACTACATCGCCTCAAGAGCCAATGCGCAGCAACAGGCCGACTGCCGTGCGTTGATGGCACTGCTAAAGAAGGTCACCCGACAATCACCACGAATGTGGGGACCAAGCATCGTCGGTTATGGTTCCTACCGGTACACATACGAAAGCGGGCGAACCGGTGAAGCCCCTCTGGTCGGCTTTGCCATCCGCGGTCGGGATCTGGTTGTCTACGTGCTGGTTGAAAGTGAGGAACAACAAGCCTTGCTCTCCAGGCTCGGCAAACACAGGATGGGCAAGGTCTGCCTGTATTTCAGACAGCTTGCCGATCTCGACAGGTCGGTGCTCGAAAGGGTTGTCGCCAATTCAATCGCGGAAGTAAGGGAGCGGTATGGGTAGGATGCCGTGCCTGAGGAAGCGTTCAAGTCGACCCTGTCTCGTTGTGCGCTTCAGGGCTGCTTGACTCTGCCGTCAGACAATCCTCTCACTAAATGAAGTCTTGCATATGCGACCACTTCGGTATTCCATCAACATAACACTGGACGGGTGCTGCGACCATCGTGCAGGGATCGCGGACGAAGAGATCCATCGTCACGCGATCGAGAACATCGAACGGGCCGATGCCCTCCTCTTTGGCCGGGTGACGTACCAGATGATGGAGGCAGCATGGCGGTCCCCGGCGGCGATGGAAGCAATGCCTGACTGGACGAAACCCTTCGCCCGGACGATCGACGCGGCAAAGAAGTACGTCGTCTCGAGCACTCTGGACCGGGTCGACTGGAACGCGGAGCTTCTGCGCGGGGACCTGGAGACGGCCGTTCAGCAGCTCAAGCGGGAGCCGGGCAAGGGACTGTTCGTCGGAGGCGTGACGCTCCCGCTGGCGTTGGCGGAGCTGGGATTGATCGACGAGTACGAGTTCGTGGTGCACCCCAGACTTGCGGGCCATGGGCCGACGTTGTTCGGGGGACTATCGAAGCTTATCGACCTGAAGCTCGTGAGCCGGCTGGAGTTCGGTTCGGGGGCAGTGGCGATGCGGTATGAGCCGAGAAGGTAGTTCCAAAAATGCCGCCACCTTTTAGCTATCCCTGATTGCGGTGATGGCGTTCAGTCGCCGCAGGCGGCCGTCGGAAAAGCATAGGAATTTACTATGGGAAACAAGTACGGATTGCCGGAATCTGATGTGGATCGAGTTCGCGCGCGAGACAAGCAATGCGTCTACTGTGGCAAGGACATGGTAGAGCCAGTGCGTGGGACATCGACCCGCGACTGGGCGACGATCGAGCATCTGAACCACCTGCCGCCCTGGAACAACCCGGCGACTATCGCGATTTGCTGCGGCAGTTGCAACTCGAGTCGCGGACCAAAACCCATCTTGGAATGGTTCGATTCGATGTACTGCCACAAGAACGGGATTAACCCGTCCACAGTGGCACAGCCAGTATTGGATTACATCCGCCATTACGAGGGCTACGAAGGATGAGCAATGACCATTGTCAATCCGGATGGTAATCACCTCCATTTCGGCGACGCAAAGACTATCGCCCAACAAACCAAACTGATGTAGCGGATCGACCTTCGGACAGCCGCTGATCAGCAAGCCATTAGGCATCACATCCTACCTCCCACAAACAAACGTCCCCGTCGCCGTCAAAGCCGGCGGATCCATGAGGCCGTTGTTTGTGAACTCGAAACTTCCTCTGATGACCTGGTTGGTGATATCGGTAACGGTCAGCGTGTTGGTCCCCTCTGTCGGGAGCCAAACGTGATCCGCGTCCCGGATATTCGAACCCTGCTCTCGGAAGCTGTAGAGGGGGTAGGTTCCCGCTCCGGTGAAACCCCGGGCGACAAGGTGAGCTGTTCCATCGGGGTACTTGGCCGTCAGCACGAAGCCCGTGTCGACCCAGTTCTCGATATGGAGGCTTATTTCGAACCGGGTTGTGGTGACTGGCTTCGGCACCCCGTTCATCGTCATCGTGCATGAACATTCACCCTCGTTGCGCCCTCCGCCGGCTGGAAGTTTTTCCCACACTTCAACGTTGAACCACTTGAAGCCCACGTAACCGTTGGGATGTTTGGTCCTGTCGAAGACGTAAATGCCGAGCCGGTGGCGTCCGAGCGGCAGCGAGATCTCGTTGCCGACCAGAGCGTAGGGGGTGCCGTCCTCGCGATACGCCTCGAAGCCGGGATAGAAAAGAAC
This sequence comes from uncultured Chlorobiota bacterium, assembly GCA_946481475.1. The sequence goes on from CAMLOB010000291.1 coordinate 3,773, forward strand.
CTCCGGAGAGGTAACCCGCAATTTCAGAATCCGTTTCTCGGTACGATAACCGTCCGTAAGTGGAATGAATCCTCCGCCGTCTGCTTCCGCTTCGATCGTGAAGGCCGGGAAGAGATTCTCACCGATCGTCCCGTCGATCATCTCGTAGTAGCGCTTTCTGATGAGGCAATAATCAATGACCGAACTTTTTGCGATATACTCGATGGAGGGGAAGGGGATGCCGGGGTAGTTTGCTCCTTTGCTTCCAAAGCGATACGGTGAGAACTTCCCTCCCGAGAATTCGATCTTTCTATCGGGATCGCCCGGATCGTTCGGGTCGGCGATATAGATCGTTCCATCCAGGATTCGATAGATGATCAACGCATGGCGCGTGAACGAGCCGTTGATATCGCCCCCGGCGGTGATGTACTGCGGTTCACCGGTTACAATCATCGAATACTTCATGGCGTTGTAGGTGATCTGGTCGGGTGTTATCCTCTGCAGTCGACCGAAGAAGTTCGCTGCATACGATTGCCAATACTCTTCCTGCAATACGGCGCAGAAACGGTACGCATTGACATCGTCCTGCCACAGCTTCGGTGTCGGATTGAACCCGTCTCCGTTGTCGAACCGACCGTTGAGTTGTCCGTCGCCGCGTGACTTGCGTTGCATGAAGTACCAGAGCGAACCGAGTGTCTGGCCGGCACACTGTCCTCCCTGGGCAGGATACGATCCCCAGTTCACGAACTGCCAGTCGTCGACCCCCGGCCTGAAGGTGGAGCTGATCTCCCGATGTGATTCCAGGAGGCGCTCGGAAATTGAGGAGACGACGATTCCGGACTGGCTGTTCCCTCCTCCTCCCGATGTTGGCCGTGCAGCAGCCATTGCCGCGCCATGCTCGAAGTTCCCCGTATAGACCGTCACCGAACCGCTGTCATAACCGAGCAGCGGCATCCCTTCGATTCGTCCGCTTGCGGGATCGTAGAGAAATGCCATCGGAAACTCGCCGTCAGGAACCGTGCAGGGGATCGTGAGCGTGATCGCTTCTTCGGCAAAGCCGCCGCCGTTGCTGATCGTGATCAGTGGAGTCAGAGGTTTGAAGACGGAGTCCCCATTGCGGATCCCGGTGATCGGTCGATAGGCAATGGTGTATGTGCGGGCATCGGAGTACGCGCCCCCCGGTATGTCGATGGAAAGTCCGTCAAGCATATCACCCGGTCTGTCGACCTCGACTGTACCGCCTCCGGAGGGGATGCTGACGGTGCTGATGTCAACCGACTGGCCCAGTTCGAGCGAAATCGGTTGAGGAGCAACCGGATTCTCGGAGCAGCCAAATGCAATCAAAGCTGCGGCAACCGGTATCGGCAGCAACAGACCAAAGCGTTTCGGAAACAACCGGCCGGTAACTGTCATTGTAGCACCATTCACGATATGTGACTGGATATGAACGCCTCACAATAACGTGCAATAATACGACGGAGAAACTGAAAAGTAAACGACTGATTCGGGTAAAAATCCGCCCGCATGAATCCCACGCTGAATCAGGAAGCCGGCTCAGTGATTGTCTGCATATACCCTCCCTTGTGGGGCACCCGAACAGACAGTCGAATGTGTGGTATGCGGATTCGTCCGGTTCTTGTCAGGAAGCGACAGACACGGAGGACATCATGCCGATCTTTGACGGAATCATCCCGGCGCTCACATACCGGGACATCGCTGCCGCACACGACTTCCTGATCGAGGCGTTCGGCTTCGCCTCCGGGGGCTTCACCCATGGACGTGCCGCACGTGTCGACGGACTTCCTCCGGCATTGTGTTTCGCCAGTGGCTTGTGAACATCCTGAGTCTGTCCGACATGGTATGCGCCGGTTGCTTCACTCTGAAGAATGTAAACGAAAAACATGGTAGCGAATATGAGGTTGCGGGTGGGTGGGTATAGAAAAAAAGCTCACTAGAGTGAGCTTTTTCTGCGGAGAG
>CAMLOB010000292.1 GCA_946481475.1 uncultured Chlorobiota bacterium
GAAAAAGCGCGGAGCGCCTTCGCCGATGTAGCTCGTCACGCGCTTCGCTTCCGGATCGATCGACGCTCCGAGCGTTATCGGTTAGTCGCTGTAGTAGTTCTTCTGCGGGAAGATGAACGTCTCGCGTCTCTCGCGATAGCTTTGCATACTCGTCTCCCCTTCAAGACTTCCGTCCACGTCGGCATCGACCGCAACGTACCAGCCGTCGGGACTCTCGTAAAGAACCGCGCCGAAGAGGGTGGAAGATTCCCCGTCGCCGTCGAAGTCCCGGACGCTTGCATTCATGTAGCGGGATTCGTCCATGACGCCGATATACCACGTGTCGTCAACCGGCTGCGGCTCAAGTTCGCCGAACCCTTCAAGCGGAACCGGCACGCTGTCCGAGGTGAGCCGGTCGTCGTCGATGCGGGCCGGATAAAACCGGACGACGTTCGAGCCGGAGACGTCGACCAGGTCGACCACTTTCGGCTCGCCGGTCGAGGTCTGTTGCAGTCCCGGAATGGAAGGATCGATCCCCGTATCCAGAATCAGCAGCAGCACGCCCCGGCCGTCATACGTCGGATGGTCCAGAAGGAACGTGTCGATGCCGGCGGTGGAGAGAGACATGAAATTCCACGCGGGGAGATAGGGAACTCCGGAGACGCTGTCTCCCTGCTCCTGCGCCGACAGCGGAACGGCCGACAGGCAGAGGAGGGATAACAGATGGAAAAACGGAAGTAATGGTCGTCTGTTCGGCACGGTTGTCGTCGTCGCGTCTTTTTATCTGATGAACGAGTGAGAAAAACGAGAAGATAGGGAGGAATGGGGAAGGGAGAGGTGAAAAAAGAATGCCCGGTGGGTGGGGGGAGGGGGGAGCAGTGAGCTATGAGCTATCAGCCGTCAGCAGTGAGTTGTGAGCCGTGAGCTTTCAGCAGTGAGCCGTCAGCCATGAGCAGTGAGGGATCAGCAGTCAGCCGTTTGGGCAGAGCATCCTCGACCCTTGACTCATGCTTCCGACTCTCCGACTTTCAAACAATCCAACCACTCAACTATTGAACAACCGAACCCGACTCCCGCAACCTCTCCAACCACTCAACTATTGAACTACCAAACCACCCCCCGACCCTTGACTCCCGACTCCCAAACTATTCAACTATTGAACTACCAAACCAGCCTTCTATTCAACAACAAACGGAGCAGAGAAGATCTCCCCGTTACTCTCTGTCCGTGCGATGTAGTATCCCGGTTCCAGATCTTCGATGGAAAGATTGATCGATGCCCCGCTCCCCTGTTGCCGCACTTCCTTTACGTGCTTGCCGAGGATGTTGACGATGGAGACGGAAGCGTGGGGAGCGATGTTCCCGGGGAGATGAATCGTGATCTCCCCGCGCGTCGGGTTCGGGACGATCAGCATCCGGCCGGTCCCGGCGATCGGTTCGCTTACGCTGCTGATCCCTCCTTCAATCGTGATGATCCCGTTGATCGGCGGGTTCTCGACGACGGTGTTCTCTACTCCTTGCGAAGGCCAGCGGACGACGATCCGTTCGATCGACTCGTTCTCCCCGATGCCGAAGTTCCGGATCAACGGTTGCTGTCCGCCGAAGTGACCGTGTCCTGCCGTCAATTCCTGCATCTGTGTGACTCCGCCGGCGGTCACCATGATCCGGGCACCGATGGCGTCCCGGTTCACTCCGTCGGGGGCCTTCAGCTTCACGCCGATCCGGTTGTTCCTGTTGCCTGCGTTGTTCTCCAGCAGGTGGAGCGAGTTGTTCTCGTTCTTGTTGGTGTTGATCACGATCAGCAGGTCATCGTCTCCGTCCAGATCGTAGTCGATCACTTCTCCCGCACCCGGTGCAAGGAGCGAATCGAGCAGACCGAGTTCTTCGGTGATATCGTCGAACCGGTTCGATTCGTTCTGCCGCAGCATGTAGGTCCGCTCGGTCCCGGCCGTGTTTGCCTGCGGGTACTGCGACTGGTTGATGACAAGGTCGAGCCGCCCGTCGTTGTCGAAGTCGATCCACGATCCGCTCATGTCGCCGATGTGTGCGGTCGAGGGGGCATCCCTCTTGATGCGGGTGATCTCCCAGTTCAATGCATAGTTCTCCTCCGGTCCGCCATTGACCGCGATCACCGTCCGTCCTTCGCGGATGTTATATCCGCCGTGAACCATCACTTGCAGAATGTCCATATCGCCGTCGTTGTCGAAGTCGGCCGGCATCCCCTCCCACTGGCACATCGCCTGCCCGTTATCCCCTCCCCAGTGATGTGCGGTGTAGCCCACCTCTTCAGCTACGTCAGTGAACGTCCCGTCGCCGTTATTCCTCCAGAGACTCCCCGACGTGCGACAGTAAGGGGCGGTGATGATGTCCGGGAAGCCGTCGTTATTCCAGTCGCAGATGTTCGAGCCGTAGAGAGGCTGGGCAATCGACGCAAGGTTGCTTGCGGCCGACACGTCGGTGAACGTCCCGTCACCGTTGCCCCGGAAGAGATAGTCCGCCATGAAGACGTCGTTCGCGTGATCCAGCGAATGCGTTCCGACGTACAGATCAAGCTTTCCGTCCAGATTGTAGTCCAGGAAGGCCGTGTTCGTGGCGTTCATCCGGTTGAAGACATTGATCCCGCTGTTCGGAAGACGGGTGAACCGTCCGTTCCCGTCGTTCAGCATGATCGCCGCTTCATCTTCCGGCATGGTGAACTGCGTTGCAATGAAATAAAAACGCCCGGTCACCAGATCGACGTCCCCGTCGTTGTCGATGTCGGCCAGTGCTCCCACATCGGCAACCCGTCCGTCGATCTCCGGATTCGGGTTTGCGTTGATCCCCGACTCTTCGGTGAAATCTACAAACTTTCGTCTGCCCTCGCTTCCGAGTTCCGGGTCGACCGGAACGTTCAGCCACAGACTCAACTGGTTCCGGTTGTTGATGCCGTTGATGATCATCAGGTCGGGGTAGTCGTCGCCGTTGACGTCGGAGACGTAGAGACGCCAGGCGGGAACGCCCTCCAGACCGACCGATCCGGTAACGTCGTCGAACCAGCTTTCGTCCTGTCCGTGCAGGATGCCGGTCGACAGCATCAGGAAGAGTAAAAGAAAGAAGTAGCGTCCGTTCATCGTTCTCCTGTCTGTTATGGCGTTATGTGTTCTTTTTCTGAAAAGACAGAGAAAGACCGAGAGTTATGATCTCAAGGTCTCTCCCTTCTCTCCGATCTCCGCCGGAAAATTCCCCTCCTCTTCATCCCCCTTTGTCTCCTGTTCGTTCTGGTTCCCGTTGGTCAAGGGTCTGCGCTTCAGGAATTTCGGCAGGTGATCGAGCGCACCGGCAATGCCGTGCCGTTCGTTATCGTCCGGCGGCGGCGGCGGCGGGGGGAGCATGGTCGATTCGGGTGCCAGCGGAAGGTGGACAACAAACGTGCTGCCGCTCCCCGGCTGACTCTCGACGCGGATGTCTCCGGCGTGTGCCCGGACGGTCCACTCGACGATGGAGAGACCGAGGCCGACCCCTCCCTGTGCGCGACTCCGGGCCTTGTCCACCCGGTAAAACCGGTCGAAGATCTTCTTCTGGTCATCCTTGCTGATGCCGATTCCCGTATCCCGGACCCGGACTTCGGCGAAGTTCTCGTCCCGATAAAGCGTCACCGAGATCGCCCCGCCGTGGGGGGTATACTTGACGGCATTGTCCAGCAGGTTGAGGAACATCTGATAGAGCCGGGCGTGATCCCCCAGCACATACATCTTCTCCTCTTCGTGACGGTAGGTGATCGAAAGATCCTTGTCGGCTCCGAGAATCGCCGTCGCATCGGTCAGGTCGGCCAGCATCTCGTTCAGGTCGACCGTGTCGTTGCTCAGCCGGATACGCCCCATGTCGGCGCGCGAAAGGAGCAGCAGGTCCTCGACGACGCGGGACATCCGGAGCGTCTCCTGCAGCGCGCTGGAGATCACCTCCTGATATTCCTCTTTTGTCCGGGCCGAACGGAGCGCAAGTTCCAGTTCTCCTGTCAGGATCGTCAGCGGCGTCCGAAGTTCGTGCGACGCGTCGGCGGTGAATTGCCGGATGCGACCGAAGGAACTTTCCAGACGGGAGATCATATCGTTCAGCGTCTCGGTCAGTCGCTTGATCTCATCGTTCGACTTCTTCACCGGAAGACGTCGCGACAGATTGCTGGCGGTGATTTCCTGGGCCGTCCGCGCAAGCTCGTCCACCGGATGGAGGGAAGCCCGGGCAAAGAACCAGCCGCCGATCGTCGAGACCAGCAGCACCGCCGGAATCAGCAGCATCAGCGTCTGGAGGAAATCATCGAGGGAGGATTGCAATTCGTCGTAGGGGTAGGCGACCGCGATCAGGGCAGACCGGGATTTTGCCAGGGCCACCCGGAGCGTCTCGTCTTTCGGCTTCCCGTCCGAATCGGGCGTCACCCGGCGCATCACGATCGTCTCGAACTTCGCCTCGGCCGTGTCGGCGGTCTTCAGAAAACTCTCCGGCAGACGAAGCGTGTCCCGTCCGAGACTTGCCGACTGGTAGACGATCGCGCCGGTGGTGTCCATGATCTGGACCATGAAGTTTCGCGGGTTCAGCACCACATATTCGGTGATCGAGGCCCAGACGTTGTCGATCCCCTCCGGCTTTGTTCCCGACGTCTTCTGCGTCTTCTCCGAAGGGAGAGGCTGGATCGAGGGGATCACCGAATCGGCCGACTTCGCCGAGTCGATCTCGCGGAAATATTCCAGTTCCGGTTGTCCGGTGTCCACCGTTCTTGAGTCGGCAATCAGCTTCCGGGTCCGTTCTCGCCGTTCGCGCGGACTGAGCTGGGCCTCCTCGGCCACCTTCTTGATCTTCGAGTCGAGTCCCTGTACGGCCTTGTTCAGGGCCACATCCAGACCGGTCGTCAACTGGTTGGAGATCGACCGGTAGTTCAGCGCGCCGAAAACGGCGAGCGAAACGGCCATCACCAGACCGAACCAGAGCGTGAGCTTTGCGCGAAGAGATAAGTTCATAATCAATTCCAGTCAATAGGCGGCTTTCGTCTCCGTTCGGGACGAATCAATCGGTCCGGCGGGTTCCATCCGGCGGGACATCTCTCCGGAGGCATCACGCCTCGTCCCCTTCCGGCGGCCTCTCCCGCATCACGTAGCCGACCCCCCGGATCGAGTGGATCAGCCGCGGACGTTCATCGACCTCGATCTTGTTCCGAAGCCGGTTGATGTAGACGTCGACGAGATTCGACTCGATGTCGAAGTTGTAGTTCCAGACGTGTTGCGTGATCACCGAACGGCTCAGCACCCGGTCGGCATTTCGCATCAGATACTCCAGCAGCGCATATTCGCGTGCCGTCAGTTCAATCTCCTCCTCTCCCCGCCGTGCCTTGTGGCTGATCGTGTCCAGCACCAGATCTCCCACCTCAAGCTGCGTCGTCTTCTCGACGGTCGAGCGGCGAAGGAGGGAGCGGATGCGGGCGGTCAGCTCCTCGAAATGGAACGGCTTGGCCAGATAGTCATCGGCTCCGGAGTCAAGACCGATGACCTTGTCCTGAATTGTTCCCTTTGCGGTCAGGATCAGAACCGGTGTGCGGATTCCCCGGGCGCGAAGCTCGCGCAGAAGGGAGATACCGTCCCGCTTCGGGAGCATCAGATCCAGGATAATCCCCTCGTATTCCCCCTTCAGGGCCATTTCCAGCCCTTCCTCCCCGTCGTATGCCGACTCCATCTCGTACCCCTCTTCCTGCAATCCCTTCGTGATGAAGTTCGCCACCTT
>CAMLOB010000293.1 GCA_946481475.1 uncultured Chlorobiota bacterium
GCAAAGCCTTTGTTCCCCCATTCCTCTCCCCACGAGTTCTGGATCACAAACCCTTCGTGCGTATAGCCGATGATGGCCACCGCATGTCCGCCGTCGGCCCGTCCGCGGCGTTTGATCACCGGCAGTTCCCACTTGTGGATGTTGCCGTGCCGGTCGGAGTAGGAATAGGGGAGAGCGTCCCCCGCTCCGGGATCGTCCCAGCCGGAGTGGACCATCAGCGTGCAGTAGAGGATGCCGACTTCGTTCAGCGCGGCGTGCATGTCCCGGATCTGACGGTGCATCACCCGGTAGAAGGCTCCCCCCGGAACCTGCGTGCTGATCTTCTCGATGTCGGGATTGAAGTACTTCAGTCCTTTCTGGTTCGGCTTCCAGAGATCTTCCGGACAGACGCCGTGGCGCACCCATCCCTTCATCCCTCCCCGGGCCGACGAACCTTCGTAGTTCTCCCCCGGCCACTCGTCGTAGCGTCGGGCCATCTCGTAGAGCATCCGGGGACTGACGAACCGGTCTTCCAGTCCTCGCTGGTGGAGGAGGAAGTTGACGACCGCTGCCAGGGCAAAGCCGGTGCAGGCCCCCTCCCGGCCCTGATCCAGAATTTTCGGGACGGCGTGACAGTTGATCAACTGATCGGGAAGGGAGAGAAGCTGCGGCTGATAGAACCAGTCGCGAATATCGATCCGGTCCGGATAGGCGTCCAGCCTGCGCTCCACCTTCTCGGCCGTTGACCTCGCCGGAGGGGAGGGACGCCGCTTCTTCGCTTCCGGCCGTGTGGTCTTGGGGATTTTCTTCGATGATCGTCGTGGAGTTTTTGCCATGATATTCTGTTCGCTTGAATGATTGATCTGATTGAATCCGGGCTTCCCCAGCCGTATCGAATCTGCTACACCAGCCCCTTCAGAAATTCCTCGAAGACCATCTCGTTCTCCCAGTATTCCACGTGAGCTACCAGAGGAGTGATGGCGTTCGGGTCTTCCATGTTCTGCACCTTCCGTCTGTCGGAATAGCCCTTTGCCGTCTCGCAGTCGTAGTAGTCCAGCGAACCGGCCACGATGTCCCGCTTCGAGTAGATGTTGACCCAACGGAAGTCCCGGTATCCGTAATCCTGAATCAACGGCTGCTTGGTGGTGGCCAGCTTCTCGCGGATGCTGGTGGTGCCGGTGGCGAAGACGCTGAAGATGTAGGCGGTTTTGTCCAGAGGAGAGCCGAAGGTGACCAGAACTTTTGTCCGTTCCATCACCCGATCCCGATTGTCGTTCAGCCGGTCCTTGTTGATCACGGCGTTCAGCGCGTCGTAGACAACCACCGAGCCGAGGGAGTGCCCCATCAGTCCGACCCGGTCGTAGTACGGAGTTGTGCCGTCGGTGGCGGTGTAGACCGTGTCGAGCACGTCGAACGCCGCCCCCTTGATCTTCTTCCGTATCTCCGAGAACCGGTCGAGCTTGTAGGAGGAGACGTAGGCCGCTACATCGCCGGGATACTGGACCAGAAGATTCCGGACGAGATAGGTGACCAGGTAGAGGAATCCCCAGACGATGATCCACGTCACCTTGCTTCCGAGAAACGGCCACCAGGTGAAGGGGGGAGATCCCATGACCCTTGCGATGTAATCGGTGCCGACGTATCCGTGAACGGTGAAGTAGACGAAGGCGAACGATGAGACGATGACGACGGTGCAACAGACCCAGAAGCCGATCCAGAGGAGGGCGGAGAAGGTTTTACGCAGACCTCCGGGACCATCCTTCCGGGGGGAGTCGCTGAACTTCCGGACGAGCACGAGAAGGAGTCCGTAGAGCAGCAGCACGCCGGAGAGGAGTGCCGCGATAAACGTCAGGACCGTCAGCAGATCATCCCCCGGCCAGGCGTCCGGTTTGTCTCCGAGGATGCGGGCGGCGACGATCACGCCGGTTAGGGCGTTGAGCAGGATCAGGGAGAGGAGAATCAATCCGGTGAGAAAGAAGTAGACCGAAGTCAGTTTGTTCTTCTTCATCGGTGCTTCCTGCTCGAACATCCATCGCTTCAGCGGTTTGAAGGAGTTGCGGATTCCTCCCATGAAACCCTGCCACAGGAACGACATGACGTCCTTCAACTTCACCTCTCCTTCGGTAAAGGGCGCCCAGTAGGCTTCGTAGACGTGAACCTCCACTTTCTCCGGATCGGAGTTCCCGTCCGGCTTCACCATCAGATCGAACTCGGCCCGCTCCTGCGTCTGCGTCCCGATCCTGACCGTTCGCGTCCGGACGTTCCGGTCGACCGAGGCGACGCCGGGAACCTTGTCGGCTACCCGCTGCAACCCCCGCACGGCGACGTCGATGGTTTCAAACGGTACCTGCTGCCCCATCCCGTGGGCGATAAAGACGGCATAGCGTTTCGGACCGGGAGGAGCCTCGGCCTCCTCTTCGAGTCCCATCGACTTGAAGAGGACCGCCGCTTCGCGAAGGCTTTGATCGACAGGTTGATCGGACGACCGGATGGATTCCGGATTCATTACGCCCTGTTGTTGCTGCTCTTCAATGTCGGCGGTTTGTCTGATCGTTTCGGACATTGTTCTTTCTGATGTCGGTGTGGCGTTGTGTTGTTTCCCGATGCGAATCTATCGGATCGATGCGGGGGGGAGCTACTACATGTTTACTACGTGGTATCCGAATGGGCGCACGGTGTTTCGCCCATTCGGCACGCCAATTGACATTCGCCAATCGCAAATCGTCATTCGAAATTCCACCGTCCGATTTCCTTTATTCGGGATATGGTTGCTGCCTGGGTCCGATGGGCGCGCTACATGGGTTTGATGGGCGTGCTACATGGGTCCGATGGGCGCAAGGTTTTGCGCCCCTACGATACGCCGATTATCATTCGCCAATCGCCAATCGCCAATCGCCAATCGCCAATCGCCAATCGCAATTCCCCTCCCCGTTATTCCCGAATCTCCGCCACCTCGAAATGCATTCCGTCCTGTCTCGTGAAATGTCCTCCCCAGTAGAAACCGTGCTCGTGGGCGATCGGAACCAGTTCGCGGACCGAACCCTTCTCGCCGACAAGGGCGGGACGGACGCCGAGACCGTTCCAGGGGACGTTGATGTCGAATGCGGTGCCGAAGGCGTGGTTGCTCAGACTCTTCCCGCCGCGGACCAGACGGGGGACGTAGGATCCGGCCCAGGTCAGAGTGCGGTCGATCAGTCCGGCATCTTCCCAGGCTTTGAAGAGGGAGGCCACCTGTCCGGCGGCGTGTCTGTGGAAGAAGATATCCCGGCTTCGCGGCGCATATTTCACGCCGGCCAGTTGCGGGATGTTCACCTTCACGATGTTCTCCCGCTCCCAGTTCCCGTGAATGACGATGTTCTCCCGGTTCCCCGGAATCGGACGGTGGGTATAGCTGTATCTGCCGAACAGTCGTTGTCGTTCCGCCGTCGAGGTAAGAGGTCTGAAGTCGGGTTTCGGCGGCCAGAGAGGAGACTGTCTGTTGTTCGGATCGCCGTCGGGATCCACAAGCTGGAAACCGAGAAGCATTGCCCGGGCGAATGTCCGGTTGCCGACGATGCCGTCGGCCGTCAGGTTGTACTTCGCCTGAAATTCCTTTGTCGCCGTCACGGTCTTCTCTCCGAAGATGCCGTCGGCAACGCCGGGCTGGAATCCCTGACCGATAAGGAAATACTGCCAGTCCTTTACGTTACTCCCGCGGGAGCCTTTCCTGAGAGCCTTCATAAGTGCAATGGATAAATGAGTTGTGATGGTTGTCGTGCCGAAACGGAAACCGTCCGAGAACTGTCCGTCGCGGTATGGGAACGCAGGCGGAGTCGACAAGCGATAACGGGTCGTTGAACTGTGCGAAGCCGGATATGGGAGCTCCGGGTCGGTACCACACGTTGTCGATAACCGCAGGTTTGCAGAAAGAACGCTGCGGGAGAGACCGGTTTGTGAAGCGGATTACGAAGGGAAATGCTTCATCGGGTGGAATCGCCACCGTGAGCAAAAATAGGGATGGGACAGATGAAATGTCAAGATGTAATGGGAAAATGGCGGGATCGGGGGAGAGGGAAAACTCACCGGATTCAGGGAGGGAGGGGAACGGCGTAACAGGCAGGTGCGGAGAGAGGTCTTTGGATGTACCCGTTCACGGTCACCATCTTTTCTCTATTGCCTATGTGTGCAGGAACATTGGCCGACTTTCTCCGCATATCCGTGCTGCTCGCTCTTGTCTTCCTTCTTGCCGCAAACAAGGTTCACGGACAACCTGACGGGCCCGACGTTGCCGATTTTGCTTTTCCCCGAACCGACTGGTCCATCGGACTCTCCATCTCGGTTCTCTACAACCATCACAGCGGAGGGAGTCGCCCTCCGGATACTTCCTGCTCGCTGGACTTTACCGGAGGAGCGCCGGGCTACGGGTTCGGATTGAGCGCCGAGTTCCTGCCGAATGTCAACGGTCGGTGGGGCATGATCCCCGGTCTGCTCTACGAACATCGTCCCGGCAAGGCGAGGGGGAAACTCGTGGGGGAATCGCAGTCGCATGACGTGTCGGTGGTCTACGATCTGTTGACTTTCGGAATCCTGTATAAATACGACTATCTGGCGACCAGAGATTTGCGTATCGGTGTTGCTGCCGGGCCCTCTTTCCAGTATGCCCTCCGAAAAGAAATAGAAAGTGATGTGGAGGATGTCTCTCTCTTCTGTTCCGAGGAGGTTCAGTCCAACGTTCGGTTTTCGGCGAAGATGGGGGTGCAGGGCGAATTTCCGCTGTTTGACAACCGGTGGCTGCTGGTGACGGGGTTATGGTATGATTATGGTTTCCCGTTCCCGCGGACATACCGGGGGGACATTGACTGGCGCGTCAATTCGCTGATGCTGCAGGTCGATTTCAGGAAGTGGATGTGAGGGGGCCGCCTCGCAGTCGAAGAAGTGTCGGAGAACCGTTCACGATCACCATTCTTTCTCTTCGCTTATGTGCACAAGGAAATTGCCCGACCTCATCCGGCTTTTCTCTTTATCCGGACTCATCATTCTTCTTGTAGGAATCGAGGGATACGGGCAGCATGATATTCCCCCTGATTTCGGTGGTTGCGGCTCCCGGAGAAAGTGGGTGGTCGGTCCCTCCGTCACCCTGCTGCAAAACTATCACAGCGGCCGGAGCCTCCGTTCAAATACTTCCTGTTCTCTGGGAGCGACCGGGGGACATCCGGGCTACGGATTCGGATTGAGTGCCGAATATAGACCGACTGCTGTCGGCGACTGGAGCATTGTTCCCCGCGTCGCATACGAACGTCGTCCCGGCGAAGGGAGAGGGATGCTGGGGGAGGAGCCGTATACCGCTTCAATCATCTGTGATCTGCTGGGCTTTGAGGTCTGCTACAAGTACGAAGTGCTGCTTCTCGGGGATCTGCGTCTGGGAGCCTTTGCCGGTCCGGCTTTTCAGTACGTGCTGCAGGGAGAGGTGGAGAGCGATCTGGAAGAGACAGCTCCTTCCTGTTTCGAGAACTTCTTTTCGGATATCAATCCGACCCGCTTCTCGGCAAAGGCCGGAGTGCAGGGGGAGATCGGCCTGTTCGACAACGAGTGGGCACTGATCGCGGGATTGTCGTTCGACTACGGCATGACGCCCCTCTTCTCAAGAATCAGCGACTGGCGGGTTCATTCGTTGAGCTTTCAGATAGATGTACGACGGGCGTTGTGAAGCGGTATTCCGGACTTGACCTACTTTTCAGGGC
>CAMLOB010000294.1 GCA_946481475.1 uncultured Chlorobiota bacterium
ACGTGTTGAACTGAATCCCCGCCCCTATCGTACCGATCCCCTCGAAACGCCGCGCTCCGGCAAGCGAGCCGCTGTTGATGTCCAGAAGATGTTTGAAAACGGTGATCGATACCGGTGTCGTGCTGTCGATTGTGCTCAGCAACGCAGGATTATAGAAAATACCGTTTGCATCCTCGGAGACCGTAACGGCGGCACCGGCCATCGCCGAAAATCGGGCCGAGGCGTCGTTGCGAAGGAAATCGTAGACAAAGGGGCGGCTCTGCCCCAGACCGTCGGAAACAACGGCGAGGAAGACAAGAGCGGAAATGATGGAAAGAGACTTCATTGCAATTCTGAATTCATAGACCTGTTCGAATCGAACATCGGAGCGAATCGGCCGGACAACCTTGCCGACACACTCTACCCGCCGGAACTTCCGGGAAGGGAATAAGGGGTAAATCACGGTTTCCTGCAAGGGATTTTTCCGTCCCCCGGAAAATCCTTATCCCCCGGTCAACACAGGGGCAGGAAACCATTCATAGAGCATGAGATAGACGAGAACACCGGTCACAGAGACGTAGAGCCAGATCGGATACGTCCACCGGGCGATTTTCTTGTGCCGGTCGAACTTCCGGGACAGCCCCCGGTTCAATGTAATAATGGCCAGAACGGGAACAACCGCCGCCAGAGCGATGTGGGAAAAGAGAATGAAACGATAGAGTCCGATGATAACGGCTCCCTCTCCACCGAACGGCGTCGTGACGCCCCCGCGTAGCGCATGATAGGTGATGTAGGAGACCAGGAAGAGAACGGAAACGGAAAACGCTCCGAGCATCACGTTCCGGTGTGCCTTCCACTTCCCCTGGCGAATCATCAGGAAACCGATCACCAGCAACACCGTGGCGATTCTGTTGAGTATAGCGTTCAAGCGGGGGAGGGCCATGACGTCAAAAGATTCCATGCAGTCCGTTCGGTTGATTATGCATACCCGTGTTCACTTGTTCTCTCCCTCCTGCAAACGTTCCAGAAGACCGAGCAACTCCCGCCGCTCCTCCGGATTTCGTCCGTCGAATATCCCTCGGACTTCTCCCTCCCCATCGACCACAAAAAACTTTGAGGAGTGAATGATCGGTTCATCCGGATCGGTCCCCTCGGCAATTGCTACATGAAAAGCATCCCGTGCCAGAGCCTGCACAACGGAATCCCCGGCATGCAGAAAAAGCCAGCGATCAGGATCGGCGTTGTGCTCCGCCGCATATTCGGTCAGGCGCTCGGGCGTGTCGTACTCGGGATCGACCGTAAAGGAGACAAGTTTGACCGGACTCTCCGGCTCCAGTTCCGCTTGCAGATCGGCAAGGGATTCGGTCATCACCGGGCAAATACCCCGGCAACGGGTGAAAACGAAATCGGCAACCCAGGGTGTCCCTCGCAGCTCCCCGAGCTTCAGTTCCTTTCCGCTCTGTTCGGTGAACGTCGCTTCGGCCGGAACCGTACCGAAGGATTCCAGTTCGAGCCCTGCACGATCTGCAGAAGACCGGTCGGCGAGAAGAAAATAGCCGACAATCACCACACCCAGCATCAACACTCCCCCTGTAATCAGCAGGAAGGTTCCCTTATTCTTCTCATCCTGTCCGCTGGTATTTGTCATGGAATCAGGCATCGGCAATTGCGATGATTGGTTGTCCTGTCGAATGTTTACTTCAGGCTCCTTTTCTCTGTTCGTTCCCTCAGAAGGTCGGTCCGTCTATCGCCATCGCCAGCAGAAGGACGGGTAGATAGAGAAGCGAGAAATGGAACACAGCTTTGGCGGCCCGATTCTCACGGGAAACGGCAAAGCGAAAACTGAGCCAGAGAAAGAGTATCCCGAGAGCGGCGGCCCCGAAGAAATAGACCGGCCCGGAGATGCCGACCAGTGTCGGTATCAGGCTGACCGGAAGAAGAGCGGCAACGTAGAGGAGGATCTGACGGCTCGTGGCGTCTCCTTGCGGATCGACCATCGGAAGCATTCGGTAACCGGCCCGCGCATAGTCCTTGCGATACATCCAGGCCAGGGCAAGGAAATGAGGCATCTGCCAGAAGAAAAGCAGAGCAAAAAGGGCCAGAGCTCCGATCTCCAGTCCCCCGGTAGCGGCAGCCCAACCGATCATCGGAGGGAGAGCTCCTGGAATTGCACCGACGATTGTGTTGAGCGTTGTGCGGCGCTTCAGCGGGGTGTACAGGAATACATAGCTGATAAAGGTGGCGGCGGCAAGCAGAGAGGCCAGAAGATTTGCGGCAATCGCCAGCCAGACAAGACCGATAACCGTCAGCAGAACTCCCAGAACCAGAGCTTCACGCGTCGAGACGCGACCGGCCGGCAGCGGACGTCCGGCAGTCCGCTTCATCATCCCGTCCTCCCGTACCTCGATCATCATGTTCAGCGCGGCACATCCCCCTCCGACAAGGAAGGTGCCGGCAAGCGTGGAAAGCAGAGGAAGAAGAGCCGGATTGCCCCGTGCCCCGAGATAGTACCCGGCCAGGGTCGTCATCACCGAAAGCAATGTCAGACGGGGTTTCGTCAATTCGACGTAATCGAACAGGCGTGAAGTCGAGCCGACGTTCACCTCCGCCCCTTCAGTCGGTGGATTGAGCAGTCCCTCGGTAGTTTCTCCCCCTCTCATGCGGCGGCCTCCTCAGGACGGATTCCCGTTCCGGACGGCATCTCTCTCACAGACCGATTTTCTTCCCTCTCCCCCTGCAAGGCAAAAAGTCGTCGTGACTGCGCGGCAAGCGTTACGGCCACCCCGAGCACCATCGCTCCGGTCATCACGTGGAACGTGGTCACCGAGGGTTGCTTTTCCGTGTAAATCGTCAGGATACCGAGTGTGATCTGCAACGCCAGCAATCCCATCAGCAGCAGTGCGGGCCGGTAGAGCACACGCACCTTCCTGTAGTGGCGAAAGATCCGCACGGCGGTCCAGCAGGCCATAATCGTCACCACCACCGCCCAGAATCTATGGGCCAGGTGGGCCACCATGTGCTCGCGGGTCACTTCGCTCAGCATCAGTTTGTTCAGAATGCCGTTCTGCCGCAGTTCCTGATTGGCAAAGGTGAGACTTGCATCGCTGAGCGGAAGGGACCAGCCGCCGAACATGGTCGGGAAATCGGGGATCACCAGCCCGGCTTCGATGTGCCGCATATAAGCCCCCAGAACAAGCTGGATCATCACCGCGCCGACGGTCCACATCGCCAGCGTGCGCAGGGGAACCGACCGGCGATCTTCAAGTTTTTCCTTCTTCGGCAATTCGATCCAGCGGGGAGAAAGAGCCAGAGCCAGAACAAGAGACATACAGAAATAGGTCTGGCCAAGCGTTCCGTGGAACGTCGAGGTCCAGGCCGGCAACCCGAGAAGGACGGTAACGCCGCCGAAAACACCCTGTACGATCACAGCTATGGAAGTCCAGACAGCCAGATGTTTTACCCATCTGCGCTTGTCAACCCGCCAGATCCAGTATGTCAGACCGAAGGTCAGCAGACCGGCGATCGAGGCGATCATCCGGTGCGAATGCTCCCAGAAGATCCCCCCCACCATCCTGTCGAGCGGAAAGGAAAACATGAAGTGTCCGTACGTGTTCGGCCAGTCAGGAACGGCCAGACCGGAGTTGGTACTCTTGACCATGCCGCCGACAAAAATCAGAAGGAGAATGAAGATCACAGTCAACCACGCAAAACGGTGGAGAGCAGGGCCGTGATAGTCCTCGGAGGTTCGATGCGATGCCGTCGTAGTCATACGGTTCAGGTAGGCTTCAGACTTCTTTTACGATGGATCGAATATACGGAGCCTCGACGCCTCTGCGGAGGCTCCGAGCGTGTAAATGTGTAGTGAATCTTCGACTTATGTATCAGAGGCGACCCGGAAACCGCTGAAGATCTGACGCCGGATCGGGTAATCCCAGTTCCTGAACGTGTTGCGAATCGCTCCGGGACGGGTTCCCCAGCTTCCTCCACGCAAGACCGTATAGTCCGGACCGAAAAAGATCTTGGAGTACTCGTCGTACGGGAAGGCTTCGAAACCGGGATAGGACGTGAAGTCGCTCGAGACCCACTCCCAGACGTCACCGATCATCTGGTGACATCCCGCGGGACTGGCTCCCGCCGGATAGGCTCCGATTTCCGCCGACATCAGTCCAAGCATGTCAAGGTTGGCTTTTGTTTCATCCCACGGATCATCCCCCCACGGATAGAGGAGCGATTTCTCACGTTCGGCATCCCATGCTGCGGCCCGCTCCCACTCGGCCTCGGTCGGCAGACGGAAACCGGTCAGACGACAGTAGGCGTCGGCCTCGTGACGGCAAACGTGGATCACCGGGCGACGTGGATTGACCGGTTCGATGATATGCATCGACCGGGTCATCCAGACCCCGTCATGGTTCCGGAACCAGTATTTCGGAGCTTCTATTCCCTGTTCCGTGATAAATGCCCACCCCTCATCCGACCACAACGCGCGGTTGCGATATCCCCCGGCCTCGACAAATTCCAGGAACTCTCCGTTGGAGACCGGAGCAATCCCGATCCGGTAGGCCGCAAGACTTACGCGATGACGTCGCCGCTCGTTGTCGTAGACTCCCACCGTCCGGTCGGTCCCCATCATGAAGTCTCCGGCGGGAATGTCCACCATTCCCTTTACGTCCGGATTTCCGGACGGAAGAGAACGCTGGGGCAGGACCGGCACATACGGTTCTCCCTTCTTCAGTTGCAGTGTCTGGAGAATCGTCTCGTTGTGCTGATACTCGTGCTGCAGAAGCATGTCGTAGACAAAGCCGTCGCGGAGCAACGGCGAGGTTTCGGTTGCGAAGTCGATCCCGCGAAGGCGTTCGAGAACGACGCGACGAATCCCGGCAAGATAGGAAGCCAACTCCTCACGATTCGGCAAGGGAAGCTGGTCGCGAACCGACCGGGGATTTTTCACCGCGTCGTACATCTCGTCAAGCTCCGGGAAGACTTCGTCGGAACCGGGAAGGGAACGGACTCCCCAGAGCTCCTCGAAGTTCCCGATGTGACCGACATCCCAGGCGATAGGACTCATCAGCGGGTCGTGCTGACGATAGAGATCTTCCTGCGAAAGGGGGGCAATCAGATCAAGTGTCCGCCGGCGCCCCTCGGCGAACTCCCGTTCGATACGCTCCTGCAGAGCGCTCCGTTCAGTTGCTTCACGTGCTGTTGACATGGAGGGAAAATACGAAAGTCCCTTCTCCCTCTCACTCCGTCGAAGCGCTCTTGCGCCGCTTCGCTTTCATATCACGTTTCAACGTCCGATAGAGATCGCGCTGACTCCCGGTAAGGATCTCCGTCAGTTGCCGGTCCAGCATGGCAAGGCTCCCGCGCAGCCGTCTGGTCCGCTGCAGGCGATCATCCTTGAAGTTCTCCCGAATCCAGGCGTTCCGTCTGACGGCTTTTCTGAGTATGTGCTGAAGTTCCCCGGTCTGTTCTCCGTCAAGCTCCAGACGGGTCTTCAGGAACTCTACAAAGGTCGGCAGTTCCTCTTCGCTGGTTTCCGGACCGGGAAGTCCTGAGAACTCCGTTGCATCCGACTCCGCCTTAAGTGCAGCCGCTGAATCTTTCCCTCCTTTCTCCTTCGGCACATCGGCGGGAGCACCCTCGGGCATCGCATCCTCCATTGCCCAATCCGCCTCATCCGGCACCGCAAGGGAAGAATCCGTTTCCGGCGCAGAGCGGAGC
>CAMLOB010000295.1 GCA_946481475.1 uncultured Chlorobiota bacterium
GGCAGCGTGCCGAGAAAAGCGAGAGCTTCCGGACTGAAATATCGAGGGCCCCGTGCCATGGGGCAAATATACGGGATAGGGGTGAGGAATGCGTATATTCGCACATCGTGTGACCAACAGCCGACAAAACAGAAGACGTTATGCGCAGACTTCCGTGGACCTTCCTTCTCCTGCTGATCCTGAGCGGATGCTCCTCGGAGCCCTCATCCTCGAACAACCCCGATCCTTCGGACACCACGCAGATCAACGACACGACCGACATCTCCGACACCACGCGGACCGACGACACGCTCCGGACAGGCCGCTTCGACGGCGACACGGCCGAAGGGGGGAACTGCATCTGGGTCTCCCCCTACCGCCGCTCCGACGGCACCTGCGTCCGCGGCCACTGGACATCGGCGCCGGGAACGAAATGCTCACTGGTGGGGTCGGTGTATGTGGAGTGTGAGTGAGGGGCCATCGAAAGTGTGCACTCCCGGACAATCAGCTTGCCGCAACATCCGATCATCCCGACCAAAGAGGAGCCGGGACCAACAGCCCTGAAAGGGCGACAGTCAGTTAACCGGGGATGGAATCCCCGGATCCGGACCCGAACAGGGCCCCGGACCGAGACAGCACTCATCCACTCCGCCCCGAAGGGGCAGAATGAACCAGAAAAGCAGTACGGACTTCCGGAAAGGACAAAAAAACGCCGGGCTCGCAAGAACCCGGCGTTTCCAGTGGGGCTAACAGGACTCGAACCTGTGACCTCTACCATGTCAAGGTAGCGCGCTAACCAACTGTGCCATAGCCCCGAAAAGGGAGCGCAAATATAGGCGTTCCCCCGTCATCACACAAGCTTCCGAAAGGCGGATTCAAACTTTTTCACCCGCCCGGATCGGCCGGTATTCCCCCCTGCCCTGAACCTCTCCCGTTCGGCACAAGAGCCGATTCGGGTTCGGTCAAATCCGCACGGCGATTCCTTTTCTTTCTCCGGGACCGTTCCCGCATTTCACCGACCAGATAGAGAACTCCCATTCCCCCCCACTCCAGCCACAGTACCCAGGCCTGTTCGGCGTTGGGGTCAACGGTGTAGTACAGATATGTGAGGGGAGCGACCAGAGCGGCCCAGTACCAGAGAAGGGAGAACCGCCGGTCGTCGTGAAGGGCAAGAAGGAAGAGGGGGGCGACGAAGTACCAGATGTGAACCTTCGCCGTCATCGCGATCTGCAGCGTGACGATCCCGAGCACCCGACCGAGGAGTGCCGAGAACGTTCTGCGCCGCAATGGCCAGAGCGTGATCGCTCCGATGCCGAGGAGCATCCCCCCGGTCAGGATACTCCCGGCGATCCGGTTCGACGGCTTGATGCTCAGTTCGTCCAGCACCCACTTCACGCCGTGGTAGAGTCCGCCGTTGAATTCGTAGAAGTTGGTGAACCGTGCGGCGACGGTGGAGTAACGACTGAAGGCTTCGGAATCGAGGAAGAGGGCAAGAGAGAGAATGAACGGGAGGGCGAGGAGTCCGCCGACGACGATCCGCCGCCGGTCAAGAAAGCGGAGCCAGACCGGCAGAATCGTCAGCGGAAAGAGGCGGGCGCCGATCCCGAACCCGAGTCCGACCAGTCCGCCGTCCGAACGCCCGATTCGCCGGGATGAAGCGGCCGATTCATCCTCCATTCCGTTTCTCTTCTTCCCTCTGCCCCCCACTCCTGCAAATCCCGCAACCGCCAGACCCAGCGCCAGCACCCACAACCCGTCGGTGTGCCCCTGTCCGGCAATCTCCACCAGAACAAGAGGATGCCAGGCGTAGAGGGCGGCACCGTAGAGGGGGAGACGCCGGCGCTTCAGAAGACGGAGGAGCAGAATCAGGGCAAGGATTTCGGCTCCGATCAGCAACGCCTTCCAGATGTAAAATCCGACCAGCGGCTCCTCTTCGAAGGGCGCGGCCACTGCCATCGTTCCGGCAAAGAAGAGTTGGGCGACCGGAGGATAGATCGTGTTGGTTTCGGGATATCCCTGCAACGCATAAAGCCGGTCGTGGAATTCCGCAAGAGAGGTATCGGCCGGAACGTGATGGTAGGGACTGAACCCGTTCAGCAACAGACGCCCGTCCCAGAGGTAGCGCCAGGCGTCGTCGGAGAGGGAAGGCTGCAGAGGGAAGACGATGCCTCTCAGGAGAACGGCGGCAAAAAGCAGATCGCGGGGTCGCAGCGGTATGTTCTTCTTCCGAAGGAGAAGAATCCCTCCGTAGAGAAGGAGCGTGGCGACGATCGAGAGGATCGCATAGAGAAGAGCGTGAGTGCGCAGATCGCCGAGCCACAACAGCGGAAGCATTCCGGTGAGAACGCCCGCAGTCGGGATCAATCCCGCAACGGACTCACGACCGCGCACAGACGAACTCCACTCTTGTCCCCCCCTCGATCTTCTCCACACGCAGTTCCCGGGTCAGGGCCCGGATGATGAACATGCCCCGTCCCCCTTCGCTCAGAAGATTTTCCGGAGCAACCGGATCGGCAATTGCGTCGGGATCGAATCCTTCCCCTTCATCCTCCACAACACAATGAATCCCCTCTTCGCCACACTCCACCAGCAACCGGACCCGTTTCGACGCATCCCCCCGGTTGCCGTGGTTGATCGCGTTGGCCACCGCCTCGGTCAGAACGATCACGAGGTTGTGGAACTGTTCGTCGGTCATCGGACAGATCTCCCGTCCCCGTTCGAGTTCGCCGGGAAGGCGGGAGAGTCGTCCCCGGTCGCTCGGGAACGTTTCGTCGATCAGTACTGCCGGTCTGTTGCTCATATCCTCCGGTCACTCCTCCGATTTACAATGTCAGGTCAAGCGTCAGAAAAATCCAGGGGGTTGTGCCGATCAGCTCACTCTCCTCGAACCGATGCTCCCACCAGCCGTTCGCCTCCACACGGGTTCGCCCGGTCACCGGCACCGACAGGCGTGCCGTCGGACCGACCGACGTCCGGTCGGAGAAGGGGAACATCTCTCCTCGCGGATCGGTCCGAAAGGTCCGGACACGGGACAGCTTTCCTCCGACGCCGAACTGCGAGCCGCCGTCGCGACCGGAGAAGAGTTCCAGTTCAAGCAACTCGGTCCGCGTCCTCTCCAGCAGACTCTCGGCAAACTCCTTCCAGCTAAAGCTCCCCCGTTCGGCAATCCTGATCTCGCCGGAGGTGACCAGACCGTATTTCCGCGTAAGATAGAGAACAAGTGAGTCCTGAATCGCAAGTTCGCGAAACGATCTTCCCCGGATGTTTCCGGTCCGCCCTTCAAAATCGTAATCGGTATAGTTCGCGGTCAGCTCGGCGGTCATCCGGTTCAGCAGAATATCGGGGAAATGATACCAGACCGCCGGAGACAGCCGGACCACCCGGTTCCAGTTGTTGTCGTTGCTGTTCTGTCCGAACAGATAGACCAGATGCGTGAGGAAGATCTGTCCGGTCGCCTCGAACGTCAGAAGCCGACTGAAGCGACGGGCGTAGCGGATCTCGGAGGTGACCGTCTGCTCGTCCTTGTCGAAATAGTTGGTGGTGTCGGGGGTGTCGTAACGGTAGATGCCGACCGAGCCCCGCAGACCGATCGTATCGTGACGACCGGGACGATATTCTGCATTGCCCGAGAGGAGGAGATAGCTGGAAAGATAATCGTTCGATGCGCTTGTCCGGCGTTTTCTGCGGAGTTCGATGTCGGGGACATCTCCGACCGGATCGACCAGATTCCGCTGCTGACTGGTTCGGTAGCTAAGCCGGGCTCCCAGATGGAACCGGGGGAGATCGTACCACGAACCGATCGACCCGCCGACCGAGGCATCCTCCTGATCGTACCGGTAGGGCTCCGGCTCGCGTGGTGTCGGCGGCAGTCCCTCCTCCGATTCCCACCGCCCGATGCCGTTGCTGGTGACCGAGACATCGGCATCGAAGCCGAGCCGGTCGCTTACCGGATAGAGGAGAAACGAACCGAACCGGAATCGTCGTTCCCGTCGCTTCAGAATCCCCTCGAACGTCTCCCCTCCGTACTGAAGGATATCCTCCTCACGCCGCCTGATATAGAGGTCGTCGTGATCCAGCTCCCAGTCGGCAACCGCCGAAAGATAGACGCCGTCGCCGAAGTCCCGGTCGAGAGCGGCATTGAAGATCATATTGCCGTTGATGCGCGGCGACGTGTTGTGCCAGCGACCGTTCCCCTCGGCCCGGAAGTTATATCCGCCGATGTTCCTGTGTCCGGCAAACTCTCCGTAGAACGCTCCTCCGGCATCTTCGGTGTTCAACTGTCGGTTGTAGGCTCCTCCGAAGGCAAGGGCGGCGTGATTCCCCTTCCCGTCGTCCGCCCGTCCGCCGACTCCGGCAAAGGTGACCGCCGTGTTGTTCAGTCCCGGAATCAGTTCATCGTTCCCGGCATCGTTGGTCATCGTCCCCTCGATCAGCAGGAACAGGTTGACCGGCGAGGGGAGTTCATACTGCATGTCGGCCATCAGGTCGACCTGGTCGCGGGTGATCGGCGAGCCGAGAAGCGTCGTCGATGAAAGGACATAGGTGCGGAATAATCCGCTGAACGGAGCCTGACGGATGTGATAATCGAACGCAAGGGAGGCGTTGTGGGTCGAGGAAAAGCGTTCGGTCCGGGCCACAAGAGACTGCGGACGAAGCGAATCGGGGAAGGTCGGGATTTGCGCATCAAGAGACCGGGCCGAACAGAAAAGGATCGCAATTGCGAGAAGGAACGTTCCGGGTATTCTGGTCTCTGTGTTCTCCATGCGTTTCAACGGTGTGCGCGTGAGCCTGCGGCGAGTGACTCATGATCCGACCGGAAATTGCCGGTGCAATGCGCCGACAATATCGCCGGATCGGTCGGGATGTACAAGGGCACAAATCGATCGCTCGCCGGAATCGCTCCAGACCGAGTGAATCGACTCCCGGGAGAGAGCGGAGATAAAACGGAGCGCATCCTCTGCGGTAATCCCTCCTTCCCGAACGCAGGCCACCAGAGCGGTCGGCGTCGTCCGGTACTCGACGACAAGCCCCTCCCCCCCCTCCTCACGAACCGGTCGCCCGGGGTCGCTCACCGGCACCGGCGTCAGAACGTGAAGCGTCCGTCCGGAACGGGTGAACCGGATCACCGGCACGGTTCCGGCAATCCGCTCCAGAAGCCCGGTGACGTCGGCATCGGTCCGGGCAATCCTGAACGTCAGAAGGGAGGCATCGCTCAACAGGGTGATCGAGAACGTGTCGCTCTCCCCTTCGCTGCCGATAACCGTCCGGGCTCCGTTCATATCGTTGAAAACCAGGGGGATACCGGCCCGTTCGACCGGACGAACGGTGCGGGGGTGGATGACTTTTGCGCCGAGCAGTGCAATCTCCTGCGCCATCCCGTAGCTCATCTGCGGAATTGTGCGTGCCCCGGGAACCAGGGCCGGATCGGCCGTCATGATGCCCGGAACCCCGGTATAGATACGAACCTCCGAAGCCCCGAGAAGTTCACCGAACAGCGTTGCGGAGAAGTCGGAACTCTCACGCCCCATCGTTGTGATCTCTCCGTGCCGGCCGCGGGCGATATACCCTTCGGTGACGATCAATCCCTCCGCTCCGAACTCAGATACGCCCCTTTCATTCTTTCCTTCTTCTTCGTTTTCTTCCCTCTTCACATCAGCGGAATTCAAATCGGCGTGCAATAACGGAGAGAGTCGTTCCCGGATACGTTCAC
>CAMLOB010000296.1 GCA_946481475.1 uncultured Chlorobiota bacterium
CCGTCGTATAGCGCAAACCCGTTCAGTGTGCCGACGGCGACCGTATCTCCCCAGATCGAGATCGACGTCACCGTCTCTCCTCCCACCTCCTCGGTATAGTCGGTCCATGTGTCGGTCGCCGGGTCGAGCAACTGCAATCCGCCCCCTGCTCCTCCCTGATCCCGTCTGCCGCGTGAAGCGATCCAGAGCTTCCCTTTTCCATCAACCGCCAGACTCCAGACCGTCTGACCGATGAGCGGATCCCGTCCCGCTGCGTATGTCGTCACATCATCATCCTCTCCGCCGCGAAACCTGTGCAGACCGGCGTCGCTCCCTCCCCAGATGTCGCCGTCCGGAGTTCCGGCCACAGCGTAGTATTTCTGTCCGGCTGACGGTCCCACCAGATTCGACGGCTCTCCTTCTCTCGGCGCCACAACGATCTCGCTGTTCTGTGTGCCGAAGAGAATCGTGGAGTCGGAAGTGAGGGCAACGCTGTAACCCCGGCGGGGCGATCCGTCGCGACTCCCTTCAAACGGGATGTCCAGCACAAGACGTTCCGGCCGACGATAGATACAGATACCGTCGCGTGACGCCACAGCCGCTTCCTCCGGACCGAGAGGGATCAGGTCGAAGACGTTCGCTCCCATTCCTCCTTTGTTCTGGGCAAGATAGGTCATGCTGTAGGTCGTCGTCCCTCCACTGGAAGCGTAATCGAGAACGATCGGTCCCTTGTCTGCCGTGTCGAGCTCCATCTCGATCCGGAAGTCTCCCCTTCCCTCCCACTCCGGCCCGCTCAGTATTTCAAAGTCGGTTGTCCCGATCGAATCGAACGCCGTCAGCTCCACCCGCATTCCGGCTCCCCACGGAAAGAGAGCCGCTCCCTGATACCTGTCGACAATTGTGCCGAAGCGGTCGTCACTCTCGCGGTAGCGAACCTGCCACGTTCCGTTCGGGGCGGTCGATTCGACGCGGGTCAGTCGGACCTGATCGGCGAGACCGACGTGGACGGCGGTGTAGGAGCAGATCCCTTCGTCGTGTGAATAGCTCATCATGCAGGGGATCTGCGGATAGTTCCGATAGTAGAGATTGCCGTTCGGCGCGCCGTTGCGGGACTGGCGGGAGCGGGTGTATTCGGTTCCCTCCTCGTAATACTCATCGAATGCGCCGAAGATATGCCCGAACTCGTGGGCCGTGGTCCACCCGGTCCGGGCGGCGTTGTGCCAGATGTTGGTGGAGGGACCGAAGAAGGAAGCATTGCTCCGGATGGTGGTCTTGCCGGTGATGACCCACGCAACAAAGGCCTGGTCGGCATTGTTCATCGCAGCCAGATCCTGACAGTAGGCGGTCATCTTGTCGGTCGAACTGCCAAGCGTATAGCCGAGGCGGTTCATGACGGTGTCGTAGAAGCTCCGGTCGACCAGAAAGCCTCCGGAGGTCGATGATGCCGTCGGATCATAGTCCAGATATGTGACCGGCGATTCGTAGCCGTACTCGATGATCGACAATTCCGCTTCCTTTCCATAATGTCCGGCGGTCTCCTCCCACCAGTCGGCGTTCTTCCTGATATTCTCCTGCACCTCCTGATAGAGTGTCGGCGTCCAGATCAGCGGCTGCTGGATTCCCCCTTCGTGGATGTGAATGTAGAAGACGGCGACCACTGTCTTTCCCACAACCGAGGAGACGGTCGGTGCGGTGGCCGAAAGATGCCGGTCACGGTCCTTCAGTCGATCGGTCTTCCGCATCTGTGCAACGATTGCCGGATCGGCCGGATCCTGAAGTTCCACCCCACAATCGTGCGCCGCTTCATCGATGGTGGAATGATGGATATGGGGATGATCCTGCGCTTCGGCCGGACCGAATGTGCCCAGGACGATGGCGTTCAGGAGGATAGTCCTGAAAAGAAGAGAGAAACGAAACATGAACATCGTCGGAAAAGTTGAACGGGTCAGCGATGGAAATGAGATCCGTCAGACGGAAGGAAGTTACGGGGCGGAGCGGAATTTATCGGCGGTGATCCGGGATCAAAGTCTTCGTGGGATTCGGGGGAAGGGGCTGATGCTTATCTCCGTCAATGATCCCGCACGTGTCAGCGCGGGGATCCCGGCAATATTCTACGGGTATGAGGTGGCCTCCGGCACCCACTTCGGGGGTGTCGCCGGCGCTGCGGGGCTTGTGATCGGGTTGTTTTTCTGCGGACCCGTGCGTAAGCGCGGGTCCGCAGACAATCGATACTTACGGCAAGGTGAACTGCCGGAACCACTCCCAGTTCTTCTCGGGTCCGTTCAGCCAGTGGTTCTCTCCGTTCGGGTACTGATGGTCCAGATCCCTGACCAGCACGAAGTGGAAGACCCGGTCATCTCCCGGCGTCTTTCCGGGATAGGTCGCGATCAGCAACGTGTTCGTATCCCCCGTCAGGGTGTAGTTCGTGTCCAGGTCGAACGTGCTGGTGTGGGCGTGGACGATGCGTTGGGCGGCCGGAACGGTGGAGACGCCCTGCTCAAACTTGCTCATGGGAACGTCCACCCCCTCCCCCACCCACTTGTCGTCGGAGTTCCCGAGCATAAGCGTTACCGGCAGGTTCCGTTTCGGTACGGCTGTGGTGTCGTTTGTGACCGATCCTCCGGACTCCACAATGGCGGCGAAGACGTCGCTCATCTCCACGGCGCACCGGAAGGCCATCTGTCCGCCGTTGGAAAAGCCGACCAGATAGATTCGTCCGGCATCGATGTTGAACTTCGCATCGAGTTCGGCGATGATCTGCCGCAGGAATTTCACATCATCCCGGGGCGTCTCTCCGGCGCAGTAATCGAAGGAGCCGGGGAAGACGTGCCACTTGGTCGTGTTTTTCTGCCCGTCTTCATCAATAATGCAGTGGCGCCATGAGGAGGGAAAGACCGTCAGAATGTTCTCCGTTTCTCCCAGCTCTTTCCATCCGGAGACGTTGTAGTACTTCTCCCCGTCCCCTCCGGTGCCGTGGAGCATGAAGACGACCGGGATCGGTTCGTTTTCGTTGTAGCTTGCCGGGACGTGGACGTAGTATTCCCGCGTATCTCCGTCCACCTCCGTGGTGACCCGGTTCTTGCCGACTACATAATCTGTGGTGTCGGGCGGACCGACATCCTCGCTTGAATCGCAGCCGACGGTGAGAAAGAGAAGGCCAAGGCAAATCCATCCGAGTGCAATGTTCCTCTTGTGCATGATAATCCGAATTTGCTGTTGATATATACCGATGGCGACGTCCCGCTCTTGCGAACGGAAACGTCTCCATCGTTGCTTTATCGGATACGCCCCAAAGAGGAGACAAACGGATCACCCGGAGGAGGAAGAAAAATGGAGCGCCAGCCAGACGGCATCCTCCGAGGTGTGGTCCACCCGGTGCTTCATTCCGGCCGGGATCAGCAGATAGTCTCCCCTCTTCAGTTCAAGGACTTTCCCTTCTTCGAAGTGGAGACGCGCCTCCCCTTCCAGCAGCGCCACCCACTCCGGTTCTTCCTGATCGTACCAGAAGTCGGGAGGGCTGGCATCGCCGTGGGAGATAATGGGTTCCAGGCGGAACGGGCCTCCTTACAGCAGAAGGATGAACTCTTCCTGCTGGGCGGATGACTGCTCGTAGAGATTGCGTATGGTTGGAAGCATGATGGTTTCTCCTGCCGACTGTTGCTGATGAATGTGTTCCGGGGGAAGTTACATCGCTCGGTGGTCGGTGCAATGGCAGGTCTTCTTCAGCAGTCAGCTATGAGCTATCAGCCGTGAGCAATCGGAAGATTCTTGACGTTCGATTCGCGACTCCTGACTCTCAACTCCGGACGTTCGACTTCCAGCCATTCCAGCAGTCAGCTATGAGCTATCAGCCGTGAGCAATCGGAAGACTTTCGACTCACGACTCCTGACTTCCAACCATTCAACTCTCTTCCCCAGCAGTCAGCTATGAGCTATCAGCCGTGAGCTATGAGCTATCGGAAGACTCCAGACGTTCGACTTCCCACCATTCCAGCAGTCAGCTATGAGCTATCAGCCGTGAGCAATCGGAAGACTCCCGACTTTCGACTTACAACTCCTGACTCTCAACTCCTGACCCCCGACTCTCCAACGTCCGCAATGACCAGATGTGCAGAAGAATCGCAATCGGCACGACGAAGGCCGGCAGCCAGACGAAGGGGAAATGAGCGATGAATGTGTTGGCCGGTTCGGCGGTGAAGACCTGGAACGATGTTGGTGAGGAGAGGATGGAGATCACCAGAATGTTCAGCACCAGCAGCAGACCCAGCACGTTCCAGAGGCGTGCGATTGTGACGGCCGAAGGGGTGTTCCGGTAGAGCAGCCAGGCGACAATCGGTGCGGTGGCGCCGGTGACGATGTCGAAGTTCAATCCCTCGAAGGTCATCTGTTCCGGGATGATCCGCCGGTTGTACAGTTCGTGGAGCAGCAACTCCAGAAAGAGCCGGAAGACCTGAATCCCCACAAGCCACGTGGTCGGCCCCCTGCCGATGAAGTTCCGGACGCGGGGGAGCGCCGCCAGCAGGATCAGCGTGATGAGGGCCGGGAGGAACACGAAGACGAAACGGGGAGGGACCGAAGAGAAGTCCGCAAGAAATCCCTGTTCGGCCAGGATTGCCGTCAGGACAAGCCAGAGGAGGAGAGGGAGAATCGAGAGGGCTATTATTTTTCCCCGCGATTTTGATCCCCTTGCGGCGCGACCGATAAAGGCGACAAGAAAGAGAAGCAGACCTGCAGTGATGCCGATGAAGGCCGGCTTCAGAGAGAGCGAGATCTCCGCCATACATGTTCCCGTCGGAAGTTGATGTTCTGTTTTGAAGGCGTGCGAATCTACAGAAACGGCCTCTTCGGTGATCCTCTCCGGAAGATGAAAATCGTAGAGAATTTTTTCCTGCAGATCAGGCGGATGCAGAGTCTTGATGTTCCTTCATGCCCTGGTTGGAAATCCCGACAAAGAGCATGCGTAGACACGAATCAGACCCGCTCAAGTCGGCGGTGGGGTTCCGGGGGAAGCTCGACACGGATACCGTCATTCAGTGAGACGTTGCCTCCTGTCATAACGACTCCCATGATGCCCGCTTTGCGGATCAGGTTCCCCTCTTCGTCCCGGTCAAGGACGGCCGCCAGAAGTCCCGGTCGGAAATTCTCGATCTGAACACAGGGATTGCGCAGTCCGGTGATCTTCACCAGAGCTGAGGAGCCGATGTGCAGGAGCGTGTCGACCGGAAGATTCAGGAGATCGATGCCCCGCGTCGTGATGTTCTCGCCGAGCGCCCCCGGCGGGATAGCGAAGCCCGACTTGCGGAGTTCATCCAACAATTCGGCGTGAATCAGATGAACCTGTCGGAGGTTCGGCTGGGTCGGATCGGCCGCCACCCGCGAACGATGCTTCACGGTCTCCCCCATGTGCGCATCCCCCTCCACTCCCAGTCCGGCCAGCAGCCGGATGCTCTGCCGAGTCTCCTTGCTGAAACGATGCTCTTCGCTCCGGCTGACGGCGACGACGATGCCGGGATGTGAATTCTTTGATGCTGCCATATATCCGTATGAAGTCTGATGTCTGAACGTTCGGGATATCACCACAGCAGTCCGATGATCTCCCGCGATCCGATATAGAGAAAGACCAGAAGCGTTACCGCCAGGATCAGATTGATGAAGAGTGGGTTGCGAAAACGGGGGCCGACCCAATCGGTCCGGTTGTTCATCAGCA
>CAMLOB010000297.1 GCA_946481475.1 uncultured Chlorobiota bacterium
ATGTCGGATACCGCGCCGTTGTGGAGCGGGACTATACGTTTGTGATGGGGACGCTGGCAATCGGCGTGATCATTCTGCTGGTGGGGAATATTCTCAGCGATATTTTCTACGCCCTGGTCGATCCACGCATCAGATTCAAGTAGAAGAGACCGGAATTGCAACCAGAGAGACGAAATCATACAGAGGCATGGATCAGGAACATTCAACAGATAAATCTCTGAATCAGGAGAACGGAACGGAAGGGAACGCATCGCCGAACGACAGCCGGCAGCGTCCCCTGGACCATCCGCCGTTTGAACCGGCGGAAGTGCGACCGACCCTCTATGACCGGATGCAGGCACGGCAGTCAGTCCTGTTCAGGAGCGACCTTCCGGCGGCGGATAGCGAGGACGACGATCAGGGGTCGCAAACCCTGGAACATCTTGAGGGGAAGAAGGTGGTGCGCTCCCATGATTCGATCCTGAAGCGCCGCTGGCGCAAGTTCAAGTCACTGAAGCGGGGCTATTACTCGTTCATTCTCCTGATCGTCCTCTATATCCTCTCGTTCCTCCTCCCTCTGCTGGTCAACAATATGCCGCTGATGGTTTCCTATAACGGCGAGACCTACTTTCCGGCATTTGCCGATCTGGTCGGGTCTCCCTACTATTCGTGGGAGACGTTCGGTCGTCCGGGTGACCAGAGCTTTGTGAACTTCCGGGAGTTGCAACAGGAGATAGAGAGCGATCCGACGGGAGAGAACGCCATTATCATGCCCCCCTATCCCTGGGATCCCTACGAGGGGGACTATGAAGAGGGGGTCCCGCCGATAAAACCGTCATCACGTCACCTTCTGGGAACCGATGCAACCGGACGGGACGTCCTGGCCCGTATTTGCTACGGCTTCAACATTTCCATCTCATTCGGTCTGGTGCTGACACTGATCACGTTTCTGATCGGCACCCTGTTCGGCTCGCTGATGGGATACTTCGGCGGGAAGTTCGATCTGGTGGTTCAGAGGGGTATCGAGGTCTGGCAGACGCTGCCGGCCCTCTACGTCATCATCATCGTCAGTTCCATCGTCATTCCGAACTTCCTTGTCCTGATCCTGCTGCTGACCGCATTCGGCTGGATGGGGATGACCTATTTCATGCGGGGAGAGTTCTATCGGGAGAAAGCGAAGGATTATGTGGCGGCCGCCATTTCACTCGGCACGAAGGATTCCACCATCATCTTCAAACATATTCTGCCGAACTCGCTGACGCCGCTGATCGCCACCTTCCCGTTTGCGGTGGTCGCCGGCATCACGTCGCTGGTCAGTCTGGACTTTCTCGGCTATGGACTTCCCCCTCCCACCCCGAGTTGGGGTGAGATGCTGAACGTCGGCCTGAACAACTTCAGCGGGAACTTCCAGAACTGGTGGCTGGTGATCGTGCCGGTAACCGCGATGTTCTTCACCCTGCTGATGGTCACGTTTATCGGCGAGGCGATCCGCGAGGCGTTCGATCCGAAGGTCTTCTCGCGCTTGCGATAGCTGCATGTATACATAAGGTACTTTCACCCATGGAAGAATCACCCGACTACGACAGTCCGTGGAAGGACATCCTTGAAGGATTCTTTCCGGAGTTCATCGCCTTCTGGTTTCCCGATGCGGATCGGGAGATCGATTGGGAACGTGGATATCAGTTCCTTGACAAGGAGTTGGGGCAGATCAGCTACGATGCGGAAGTGGGAAGAAGGTACGTGGACAAACTTGTCCGCGTGTGGCGCAGTGGAGGGGAGGAAGAGTGGGCGCTGATTCACGTGGAGATCCAGACCGGTCGGGAACGGGAATTTGCCGAGCGGATGTATCTCTACAACAACCGCATCTACGACAAGTACCGTCGCCGGGTCGCCAGTTTTGCGATACTTGCCGACGCTGCCGAGTCGTGGAGACCGGATCGTTTCGAGTACCGGCTGTGGAACTGTCGGGTACTGCTGGAATTCCCGACCGTCAAGCTGATCGACTGGCAGGACCGGATCGAGGAGATCCGGCAATCCGGGAATGTCTTCGGCGTCGTCACCGCCGCACATTTGCGGACGCTCGAGACCCGGAAGAATGTCGCCGGACGATTCCGGTGGAAAGTCGAGATCATGCAGAGCCTCTATGACATCGGCTATGATGAGCAACGGATCCGGAAACTCTTTCGCTTTATCGACTGGGTGATGATGCTTCCGAAAGAAATCAATGAACAATTCTACGATACCATGGAAACGTTTGAAGAGAGGGGCAACCGCCCCTATATAACAAGCTGGGAACGGATCGGACTGGAACGGGGGATGGCGAAGGGATTGGAGCAAGGATTGGAGCAAGGATTGGAGCAAGGATTGGAGCAAGGACTGGAGCAGGGGTTAGAGCAGGGACTGGAAAAAGGTATGGGGCATATCCGCGAACTGGTGCTCGACACATTGCGCATCCGCTTCAACTACGTCATGCCGGGGACGGAGGAAGTTCTCGGAAACGTATCATCGGTTGAAGATCTGCGCGAACTCCACCGGCTGGCCCTGACAGTTGAAACGACCGAAGAATTCACCCGACAACTCAGCAGAATGAACGACCGGCAAGGACCGGACGCATAACGAGAGACGAAATACGTGAGCAAGAAGACACTACTGGAAGTCCGCGACCTGGTCACACAGTTCAAGACCGACCGCGGCATCGCAAAGGCAGTCAACGGCGTTTCCTTCAACGTCTACGAAAACGAGGTTCTCGGTATCGTGGGGGAATCCGGTTCCGGCAAGTCGGTCACCGCTCTCTCGGTGATGCGACTGATCCCGAACCCACCGGGGGACATCGTCAACGGATCGATCAGGCTGGAGGATCAGGAGATCCTGCACCTGCCGATCGAGAAGGTACGGGAACTGCGGGGGAACGAGATCGGCATGATCTTCCAGGAACCGATGACCTCTCTGAATCCGGTTTTCACCATCGGCTTCCAGATGAAGGAAGGGATCATGCTCCACCAGAAAGTGGACGAGAAGACCGCCCTGAAGAAAGCGGCGGAGATGCTCGACCTGGTCGGCATCCCCTCACCCAAGAAACGTCTGGACGACTATCCCCACCAGTTTTCCGGCGGCATGCGTCAACGCGTGATGATCGCCATGGCCCTCTCCAACAATCCGAAACTGCTGATCGCCGACGAGCCGACCACGGCCCTGGACGTGACGATTCAGGCACAGATCCTGGAGTTGATGATCGAACTTCAGAGACAGCGGGAAGGGTCGTCGATTATTCTCATCACGCACGATCTGGCGGTAGTCGCCGAGACGTGCGACCGGGTGATTGTGATGTACGGCGGAAAGATCCAGGAAGTCGGAACCGTCCGGCAAATCTTCAAAAATCCCCTCCACCCCTACACGCAGGGGTTGCTGGAGTCGATTCCCCACCCGGTGAAGGGAAGCCGGATGCAGCGACTGAAGGCGATCCGGGGGAACGTGCCGAACATTATGGAGCTTCCCCATGCCTGCAAGTTCAATACCCGCTGCGACTACGCCCTGCGGGGTCTCTGCTTCGATGTGGAGCCGGAACTCGCCGAGATCGAACCGGGACATTTCGTCCGGTGCCATTTGTATGAAGAGTCAACAGAAGCGGCAATGAAGGAAGAGAAGGGAGCGGCGATTTCATAAGTCCGATCATCCGGGCATACTGTCCGCCGGACATACTGTTTTCTTCTCAACCACCATCATAAAATCCATGAGCGACAAACGACTCCTCCTTGAAGTCAAGGATCTGAAAATTCATTTTCCCATCTATGCCGGACTGTTCCAGCGTAAAGTCGCTACAGTCAAAGCCGTCGACGGCGTCTCCTTCACCATGTACCGGGGCGAGACGCTCGGTCTGGTAGGAGAATCGGGCTGCGGAAAGACGACGGTGGGACGGACCATCATCAACATCACGAAACTGATGTTCCACGACGCTGAGATCAGCGGCGAGATTCTCTATCATATGCCGAACGGCGAGGTCGTTGACTTTGCCAAGCTGAGTAAAAAGGGCATGCGTCGGTACCGGAGCGAAGTGCAGATGATCTTTCAGGATCCCTACAGTTCGCTGAACCCGCGAATGACCGTCGAGCAGATCATCGAGGAGCCGCTGAAGATTCACCGTTCGGAGATGGGCCGGGAAGATCGCCGCGACCGCGTGCTGATGCTTCTGGACAGGGTAGGACTGCAACCGGAACAGGCCGGACGCTATCCCCACGAATTCTCCGGCGGTCAGCGCCAGCGCATCGGCATCGCACGCGCACTGGCGACAAATCCGGATCTTATCATCTGCGATGAACCGGTCTCCGCACTCGACGTGTCGGTGCAGGCGCAGGTCATCAACCTGATGCAGGACCTGCAGGACGAGTTCGACGTCAGCTTCCTCTTTATCGCACACGATCTCTCGGTCGTCGAGCATATCAGCACACGCATTGCGGTGATGTATCTGGGACACGTCGTCGAGCTCGGCGAATCCGAACAGGTCTACTTCAACCCGACGCATCCTTATACTCGGGCCCTTCTATCGGCGGTTCCGCAGGCCGATCCTGACAGCGGTCGTGCCGGGCGGACGGTGCTGGAAGGGGACGTGCCGACGCCACTGAACAAACCGAGCGGCTGCCCGTTCCGCACCCGCTGCCCCATTGCCCGCCCCGATTGTGCGGAGAGCTTCCCGCGGTTCGAAGAGAAAGAGCCGGGACATTGGGTAGCATGTCCCTATGTCGGAGCCGGGGTGGAAGTCTAAGATGGGCAATTGAGCGTTGAGTCAGGACTATTCCGATATTCTCCCCGGCCTTCGTCGCCGGGCGCAAAAGCTCGGCAGAACGATTGCTTTTCCCGACTCTCTCGATGCACGCACCCTGAAGGCTGCCCGCATTCTTGTTGATGAAGGAATCGTTCAGCCGGTTCTCGTGGGAAACCGAACGGGAATAGAACGCCTTGCCGAATCCGAAGGGATATCTCTTGAGGGAGTCTTGTTCGTGGAGCCGGGGACGGATCAGGGACACTCCCGCCGTGCGGATGCTTTCTATAACCTTCGTCGGCACAAAGGGACTTCGATTGAGGATGCCGAAGAAGTCATGCACGACCCCCTCTACACCGCCGGCATGATGGTTCTGCTGGGGGAATGCCACGGCTGCGTTGCAGGTTCCCTCTCAACCACGGGGGACGTTCTGCGGGCCGGTATCCGGACGATCGGCCTCCGGGAACAGATCGCCACGGTCTCCTCTTTCTTTCTGATCCTCTTTCCCGATAAGGTATACGCCTTCGCCGACGGCGGTGTGGTGCCGAACCCGACATCGGAACAGCTTGCCGATATCGCCTTGATGACCGCACGGAATTTTCAGATTCTGACCGACCGGGAACCCCGAGTGGCCTTTTTGTCGTTCAGCACAAAAGGGAGCGCCGAGCATGCCGACGTGCTGAAGGTTCGCCGGGGATTCGAGATCGCATCCGAAAAAAAACCGCAAGGGATGTTGATGGATGGAGAACTGCAACTCGATGCCGCCATTGTCCCCGAAGTAGCGGCACGCAAGGCACCCGGTTCTCCGCTGCAGGGGAGAGCAAACGTTCTGATTTTCCCCGATCTTGACTCAGGAAACATCGCCTACAAACTGGCCGAGCGAATGGCCGGAGCCGTCGCCGTCCTCAACGTCGGTCATCGCCATCCGCGCGTGCAGGCGGCCGTCGA
>CAMLOB010000298.1 GCA_946481475.1 uncultured Chlorobiota bacterium
GTTACACTTACTCTGCTCCACGCCTCCCCGCTGAATTCCTTATTTCAGGAAGGCGCATGATACGACATGTCAAGAGTGTATGCAATTGTTTCACACCCACCCAGATGTTGGCGTTTTTTGAAAGAATTCAGGAGCAGATGCTGGTGAAAGTCTTTTCAGAATTACCGGATCGTAACAGTAAACTTCATGAACACAATGTAATGAGAGCCTCCCTCCAGGCATAGGGATCACTGGAATACTCTTAAGAGGTGGTGAATTGTGGGGTATGTTTCAGACCGGCTTCGAGCAGAGATTTTCCAATCATCATGACGGTTTCTTTATCCCGATTATCCACCTGAAATACACAGATCGGATAGATCCAGATGTTGGTTGTAGACAGTGTGTAAGTGTAACGGGACGCGGCGGGGGTTTCACGAACCCCTCTTCCCTTCAGGGCCGGCGAAACGGGATACCGCAGGGGATACGCTTACCCGAGCCGATACTGGGTTGTGGAGAGAAGAGCGGTCACTCTGCCGAGAACAACAAGATCTTCGACAAAGCATTCGATCGGCGGGTCGGCGGCATTGGCCGAGAGCAACCGGAGTTTCTTTCCGGCAACCACAATATGCTTCAGGTAGATGTCGCGCCTTTGATATCGGACTGCCATAATGTCTTTCGAGGTGTAGTTGTCCGTCGGAGAGATCTGAACGTGATCGCCGGGACGAATGCCGTGATCCAGCATCCAGTCTCCGGTCACACGAATAACAAAGTCATCGGACTTCATGTGAAGGATATCCGAGAGATAGGAAACGACGTTCGGTGCTTCCTCAAGAGCCTCCTGAAGGGGTCCTGCAGGAATGACCCCAAGCAACGGCCAGGACTTGCGCCCCAGTCGTTTTGCCTTTTCGGTCAGAAGCCAACCGGTTCGAATACGTTCACCGAATCGGTTGGAGATCACGTATCCGTTTCTCTCCAGCTCGTGAAGTATTCGTCTGATGTTCCCCTTGGACTTACGGCCTCGCGACTCGCAGATAGTGGCAACGGTAGGAAAAACAGTGTGGTCTTCAACGTACTCGACGATGAATTTCAGTACTGATTTCTGCTCGCCGGTAAGTACACTTGAGGACTGAGTATTGAGTACAGGATGTTGGCCGAGAGTGTCATTGCTCATGCTTCACGTCATTTTGTTCAGGACAGTGGATGGCGGGATGAGCAATTATGGAAGGCGGTTACGCAGTAGACACCAAGCCTCAACCGAGGCGAATATACGGTAAGAAGGGGATGTTCACAAGTATTTACGCAATCGTAAATCGGTATGCCGGGATGTGTTCGATCCGGACACTGAATCCGGCACAACAGACATGATCGGGATGGGAAATCACTATCCGGGCAAACAGATCTCCGGATCTGCGGGAAGATCGCTACCGTGGAAAGCGGTCTTCAGGCATCGAATCGTTTGACCGCAAGGGTCGAGAGGAGCACTCCCTGAATAACCACGTCTTCGAGAGGATAGGTCCGTTCCTCAAAATCCGGATTCTCCGGCACCAGACGAATGGCGTTTTCCTCAAAGAAGATCCGTTTGAGCGTGCCTCCCCCTTCGGACTTCACCCAGACGGCGCAGATGTTTCCGTTTTGAGGAGGGAGACCCGGTCGGAGCAGAGCATACTGTCCGGGATAAATCCCCGCACCGGTCATGCTTTCCCCGATAACCGTCAGAAGATAATCTCCGTCTCTGGCTTCCGGGAAGATATCGGCCAGATCATGGATCCGGAGCAGTGACAGGCGATATTCCTCCCCTTCCAGAGGATCTCCGGCAACAATCTCTCCGCGAAAAAGACGGTGGGGTTGAAGAAGTTTTCTGGCTTCGTCGGTCAGAGCAACGTTTACAGGCGCCCCCCTGCCTAATCGAACGGTCTCAAGGTACCCCTGCTCTTCAAGCTTGTCTATATACCGATAGGCTGTAGCCGAAGGCAATTGCTCCAGCAACCGGGGCATAACCGTCCCGGTCCGAAACGTATCCTCTTCAAGAACCGTTCCGACGTGCATCAGAAAATCCAGCTGGGACTTTGTCAAGGTCTTCACTACAAGACAAACAGAATATATGGTTAGAAAAAGCCGATCAAATTGAAGGGAATGCCGGCGGTATAAAAACTTTGCGGGAATCAAAAACGCAGTTTTTCATCTATTCCTCGTCGGGGAGAAGCCCGACGCATCAATAACAGCAACAAGTACGCGTTTTTGGTGACATCAAAGACACTGCACCAGGCAGTTTGTTACGCAAATATAACGATTGGCCTCCAGAATGAGTCCCCCCCCCCCCCACCTAACAGCAATCCTGAGAAGTCACAAGAAGGCCCCACAAGTATGGAGAACCTGTGACGTGCCGCTCATGAGGTTCGGCTTTGCTCTCTCCTCCGGCTTCCGATCATCCTGAATAAAAAAAAGACTCGTATCTTGTCAACGCTTATTGAGTCGAGTTGCCCCTTACGGAACCATCAGACACCATGTATTCCGTCAGCTTCGGTTTGCTCGCCACAAGTCCCGTTTCTTCTTCCCGATCGTTGACCTTTTCACCTGTAGCGGAACCACTACATTCTCCCGACCGGACCAGTATACTCGCTTCTTCAGCGCAACATGCACTCACCTTGCTCTGGATAGAGGGCCACGTTACCATCATACCTTTCCGTTAGCTCAGCAACGACAATGGATTACTCTCTCGGTATGGATATAGCCTATTCGGCGATTGTCGAAAGTTCCGAAGCCATTGTGCAGCTTCTGGAAATCCGTTCACGGCTTCACTGCTTTCTTTTCAAGTTCGGTATTCAGTTCGAAGAACCGCGGTCGAGCGCTGGACTGGCCAGTCATCGCCTGAGGGTTTCGGGCGACGAATTCACCCCACACTCGTCCGGGTATGCTGACGATATAGAAAATCTCTCCAACCAGATCCGCTCCTGCGTCACACATGCACTCGCGATGTTCATCACTGAAGAGGGCCGGACTCCCCACCGGATGATCCGACATTGGGATACGGCCCGGAGGGCGCAACGGCGGGCCCTCTTCACCGCACAACTCATAGATCGGAAGTCATTGGTCGGCGATGTTGATCTCGCAGTTGCCTCGGTGCCGGAATTCTATTCGTTCCACGAAATGATCAGGCTGATCGACCGCATCGAGCGTGAGTTACAGGAAGCGCGGGAACTCCTAGTACATATTGCGCGAACATTGTCCGGACAATTAACAACCAACATGAACTGACAAACCGGCAATAGAGTCGAACGTTCGGATGCCGTCCAGCCTTCTTCCATCGTAGTCCGAACCGTCGATCAAGGCGGCCCCCCGCAACCGGGACCTTGCATCCGGCGTCCTTACATGCCCTCGTTAAAGATTTGCTACCGCAATGGATACTGCAGAAACACGAAATCCCCGAAATCTATGTGATTTCGAGGATTCCAGTACACCCGAGAGGAATCAACGAGATATTCCCGAACAAGTTTACGTACGCTTTGGCAGGCGATCAGGTGCCGTTTTTCTCATTTTTCCACGGGTGCTCACGTGTCGAGATACAGCCCGAACCGTATGGCGTCGGGACTTTGACACCCCAGGTGGCACCCCAGATTGTACCGTCATAACCCTGAGATCGACCATGAACAAAGTCACCTTTTTGTTGAAACGTCCGAGCAGCAATACGCCGCAAGCCGTCTTTGCGCAGTTCCGTACCGGCGGGGGCAGGTTGAAGATCTATACCGGTCTCACCGTCCATCCCAGACACTGGGACAAACGACCAAGCAAACAACGGGTGAAGCCCTCGGTCACCAATGCCGCCGTCTACAATGCCCTGCTCGACAGCATTGAAGCAGACCTCAAGAGCATCGTTGCCGAGCTGATGAAAGCCCGCATTGAGCCGACACCCGAACTGGTCAAGAGCCGGTTTGAGGCAATGATTCAGCGCGATGCTTCCAGATCGGGCGACAAGTCCCTGCCGGACTTCTTCGACGAGTGGATCGAACAGTCCCGCAATACCAAGACCGAACAGACCCTGAAGCTCTACCAGTCGGTCGGGAAGCGATTGAAGGAGTATGCAGACGACCGGGGTGCGCTGCTCACATTCGACAGGATGGACAGAGAGTTCGTCAACAGCTTCACCGACTACCTGATCCGCATCAAGAACATGCAGAACTCGACGGTCTGGCACAACGTGAAGACCTGGAAGGCGTTCATGCGATGGGCGGTCGACCGAGGGTTGACCTCGAACCGCGAATATGAACGTATAACCAAGAAGGACTTCAACGTCCACCCTCCCGTTCCGGTTCGCCTCTCTGAGGAGGAGCTGTCACGACTTGCGCAGATTGATCTGGCAAGCCTTCCGTATCTGGAGAATGCACGGAATCTGTTTCTGTTGCAGTGCTGTCTGGGCGTGCGGGTGAGCGATCTGCTGAAGATCGTCGCAAACCTTGCTTCGTACCGGGACGGGAAGTTCATCCGGATTACTACACAGAAAAACCGAAAAGCCGTCGTGATTCCCCTCACTCCGATGGCAAGAAAGATTCTTGACGATAGAGAGAATCTTCACCCGATCAGCGACATCAAGCTGAACAAGTATATCAAGGAGGTGGCCAGGCGTGCCGGACTGGACCGCTTGATTACACAGGCGGAGTATCGTGGAATGGAGAGAAAGGATCGGACCATGCCGTTGCATGAGGACATTTCCAGTCACTGTGCCAAGAGAACGTTTGTCTCTCTGATGGCGGCAAAGGGCGTTTCGCGGGCGGTCATCAAGGCAATTACCGGGAACACCGATGCAACGCTTGACAGATATCTGAAGCTGGATGAAGCGGAAATTTCACGAGAGATGGAGAAAGCGGCCGACCTGCTGACATAGAGCAAAATGATCAGCCCCGACCGGTGGTGTCCGGTCGGGACTGATCGTTCACTACGCAGCCTTCATCATCTTCTCCCGCAATCCCTCCAGCACACGCCCCTTCTCCTCCTGCGTCAACTCCGCGATCCCTTTCGTTCGATGACCGCTTGCCCAGAGGGCGATCTTCTCCAACCGTCACACTCCCACCACCAGCGTATACCCCGTCCGGTTCTCCAGCTTTGTCCGCACCGCATCCAGCATCTCTGCGTCAGGCTCCCCAGCCAGCTTCACCGACACGGTCACCCGGTCAACGTGGATACCAGGTCCCTTGATGACTTGCCAACCGACCTCCCGTAGTAGCTGCCCCGCCACCTGGAGAATCTGTTGCTGGTCGGGATGAGGGTGAATGCCGACAGGATAACCGGTTTCCTCGGACAAGGTGCGGATAATGTCGATATGGCGTTCACCTACCTGCGGCGAGATAAACGTCAGCACCAACTTTCCCTGCTTGATCCCCACTCTGTACAAACCAAGCGATTCCAGCGCATGACGAACCAGACCATATGTTGCGTTGATCTCCATCGGTTCACGGCCGGATACCGGTACGATCGTCCCCGCTTGTGCAGTTGCAGAACCTGACTCTATGCCGTTGCCGGACTGATTATTGCCTATCAGCAAGCGAAACCCGGTCAATTCCTGATAGGCCTGAGCCAGCGCAGAAAGATCCACCACCCCCGTGACCTCAACACCGACCTCACCCCGATCCATATGATATGACGGCCCTTTGGTCACGCGTCCGCCTTCGGGCAGAACTTCGCCGATTGCCGCACCCAACGCCTGC
>CAMLOB010000299.1 GCA_946481475.1 uncultured Chlorobiota bacterium
CGAGAGTCGAGAGTCGAGAGTCGAGAGTCGAGAGTCGAGAGTCGAGAGTCGAGAAAGATGGGGCCGGTTTTGACAAGCGCAATATGGAGTACATATATTTTCCGTCATTGTTATTGCCATTATCCGGATACCTTGCAACGGGCTGCTCCATGCAACCCACCCCCTCCACCATCCAACCACCACAACTATCCGACTCCTGACTCCCGACCCTCGACTCCTGACTCCCGACCGATCCTCTATTTTCTCTCTTTCCCTTATACTTGCAGATTCGTCACCCCGAATTCTTCAGAACATATAAGCCGATAGACACAATGAGATTGCGTTACATCACAGAGCTATGCCGTTTCTATACGGTGCTGCTTCTGCTGCTCCTTCCGGTAATCGGATGCGAAAAGGAAACATCAGATGCCGATGCGATAAAACAGGATTCGGTCGGAGCATTGGCTCCGGGGGGAGAGAAGTCGAACGAAGGTGCCGCAGCGGTCGATACGGCCGGTCCGACGATTACCCACACGGTCGTCATGCAGACGGACAAAGGGTCGATCACGCTCGGGCTCTACGGAGAGGATGCGCCGAAAACGGTAGAGAACTTTGTGGGACTGGCCGGAAAGGGATTCTATGAGGGGACACGATTTCACCGGGTGATGCCCGGATTCATGATTCAGGGGGGAGATCCCCTGTCGAAGGATACGGCACTGCGAGGTCAGTGGGGAACCGGAGGAGAGTCGATCTTCGGCGGTCCGTTCAACGATGAACTGAATCCGGAATCGCCGAGCGGACGAATCGGCTACGACGAAGGCGTCCTGGCCATGGCCAACCGGGGCCCGAACACGCAGACGAGTCAGTTCTTTATCGTTGCCACCAGACAGGGAGCCGCCCATCTCCCCTACGCCTATACGATCTTCGGCAGAGTGCTGGACGGAATGCAAACCGTGCGGGCAATCGAGAAGACGGCTCTGGTTACCCGAAAGAACATGCAGACAAACAAGGAAGAGAC
The DNA here is from genome assembly GCA_946481475.1 of uncultured Chlorobiota bacterium. The sequence goes on from CAMLOB010000299.1 coordinate 998, forward strand.
GTTTCCGGTGGAGCTACCTCCGGACCCCGCCGTTGTGGAGAAGATCACCGTCAGCGAGGGAGCCGGAACACCGACAATCAAGTAAGCAACCGACATTTCATCAAGGATTTTTATTGACATGCGCATACGTACAACCATTCTGACACCGGCAATTCTGTCGGGCACACTCCTTCTTGCCTCCTGCTCCGGAACGAAGATGCTGGAATCGACCGCTCCGGACGAGTACAAGCCGGTGATCACACACACGGCGGTCCTGAAGACCGAAAAGGGAGATATCGAACTTGAACTGTATGGAGAGGATGCGCCGAAAACGGTGGCGAACTTCGTGGGACTGGCCGAGAAAGACGTCTACGACGACGTCCTCTTCCACCGGGTTGTGAAGGACTTTGTGATTCAGGGAGGAGATCCGAAAAGCAAGGATACGGCTCAGAAAGGTTCGTGGGGAACCGGAGGGACGTCGATCTACGACGGGAAGTCGTTCACCGACGAACTGGACCCCGAGACGCCAAGCTACAAGCGGGGCTACGTCAGAGGAGCCCTGGCTATGGCCAACGCAGGTCCGAACACGAACACCAGCCAGTTCTTCATCGTCACGAAAGATGCGGGCCTGCCCCACGCCTACACCATCTTCGGCTATGTCAGATCCGGCATGGAAGTTGTGCATCTCATAGAGGAAGGGACCGGGGCGCCGCCAAAGAACCCGGTGAAGATTCTCGATGTCAAGGTCAAGGAATACAAGGAAATTGAGCTTCAAGGAGATTGAGGACTGAACCATGAACCACCACCGCATATTCCCGCACATTCTCTGCGCTGTCCTGACGACGGCGTTGTTTGCCGCAAACCTGTATGCACAGGAGACGGGGGAAAAACCGGAAGAACCGGTTGTGACCCACACCGCCACCCTAAAAACGTCGATGGGGACAATCGACATAGAGCTGTACGGAGAGGATGCGCCGAAAACGGTGGAGAACTTCGTGGGACTGATCGACAGCGGATACTACGACGGCATCCTCTTCCATCGCGTTCATCCGGGCTTCGTGATCCAGGCCGGTGATCCGAAGACGAAGGATTCGACGCTCAGGAACGAGTGGGGAACCGGCGGTTCATCGATCTACGGCGGCGCCTTTGCCGACGAATTGAACCCGAACGCCCCGAGCTACAAACGGGGATACAAGCGGGGCGTGGTAGCGATGGCCAACCGGGGTCCGAACACGAACACCAGCCAGTTCTTCATCATGCTGAAGGATGCCGCTCTCCCGAAGAACTACACGATCTTCGGCTACGTGAAGGATATGGAGACGGTCGACGACATCGCCGAAACCGAGCTGGTAGACATCAGCAAGCTGGGGGGAAAGCCGAAGACTCCGGTCGTGATCGAAACCGCAACGGTCGAGGAAGAAGAGAAAGACTGAGAAAACCGGTTTCGAGTCGGTCGCGAGCCGACAGTATAAAAACGGGACGAAGGGAACCATAACGGCTTCCCTTCGTCCCATTTTTGTGCCCTGCCCTCAACATCGGATAACGGCAGACCGGCAAAGCATCCGGCTCCAACCGGAACATCTCGAACATTGAGGGAGCTTTTCGTAACCCGTCGGGCAACGATACCGTATGGTGATCCCGCATTTACACCTTGGTGACAAACAGAGCGTATCATTCCTGCAACTGAGGTGTACTTTCCAGCCACACGACATTATTGAGAGAAGAGAATATCATGATCGCATCATATATACAGCAGAGCGGACGCATCATCCACGACGGGACACACCGATGTCCCACCTACGGCGGACGGACAATCCGGTGCAGAATCCGGATCATCGAGAACCGCTGGAACACCATCGTGGTGGCGACCGATCTGAACCATTCCCTCTGTTCCTCCATCACGCTGCACACTGAAGAGATCGCAACAACCATCTGCAAGTTGTTCACCATCGACCGTTCACGTCTGGTCTGGATCGAACATCTTCCCCCCCGCTCCGATCTCGCGCGGGAGGAGGATCTGTACGATCTGGTCCATTTCCGCCACGACGAAGAGGGCTTCTTCTTCCATCCCTACTGGTCTCCGCTGACCGGGGAGGAGATCGAGGTGCTGACCGACGGCCTGCTTCACGAGCTTCCGGTGGAGTAGCAGTTCGATACAGGAGGTTTTCCCGCTTCTCCCGATTTCCTGTTGTAGTTTGGTCCCGTTGGTCTGTGTTTTCCGACTATCGGGAGGTGTCGCTGGAGAAGGGAAAGGAATGAAGAACAACCGCATCTGGTGATTCTCGGCTCCGGCTTTGCGGCCGTGATGATCCTGAAGGGAATCAAGCCGGAAAACTACCGTATCTCGGTGGTCAGTCCGCGCAACCATTTTCTGTTCACCCCGCTGCTGCCGAGCACAACCGTCGGCACCGTCGAGTTCCGCAGCATTATCGAGCCGATCCGCAAGGTGCGGAAGGGGGTCGACTTCATACCGGCCCGCTGTACGGAGATCGATCCGGAGGAACGGACGATCAGGTGCGAAGGGGTGGAACTCGGCAATCACTTCACGCTCGATTACGACAAATTGGTGATCGCCGTCGGGGCCGAGAACAACACGTTCGGCGTTCCGGGAGTGGAAGAACACGCACTCTTTCTGAAGGAACTCGTCGACGCCCGCAATCTTCGCGAACGGATCATCTCCTGTCTGGAACGGGCCGATCTTCCCGGAATCGACATAAAGGAACGGGAACGTCTCCTCCACTTCATGATCGTCGGAGGCGGCCCCACCGGCGTGGAGTTTGCCGCGGAACTGCACGATCTTGTCGAGGAGTCGATGGAGGAAAATTACCCGGAACTGACCGGGCTTGTGAAGATCACCCTCTACGAAGCCCTTCCCACCATCCTCGGCGCGTTCGACAAGGAACTCCGGAACTACACGATGCGCCACTTCAGCCGCCAGGGGATCGATCTGCAATTGAACAAACGGGTCAAACGGGTCGGCGACGGCGAAATAGAATTCGATGACGGTTCGATAGAGCAAGGAGGTCTCATCCTCTGGTCAACCGGCTACAGTCCCACACCTCTTGTGAAGAATCTTCCGTTCGAAAAAGACAAAGGGCGTCTGCTTACCAACGAGTATTTGCAAATCCCTTCCTATCCCGATATCTATGCACTCGGCGATTGCGGGACGATTATCGGTCAGTCGATCCCCCAGACCGCACAGGCCGCGATGCAGGAAGGGAAGTATTTCGGCAAGGTTCTCAAACGCCTGGCAAAAGGGAAAGAGGTCAAACCTTTCGACTACAACAATCTGGGAATGCTGGCCTATATCGGCGACAGTGAAGCGCTGGCCGAGGTGCCGAAAGCCCATCTCAGACTGCGCGGCGCCCTCACCTACTTCTTCTGGCGCTCGGCCTATCTCACCCGTCTGGTCAGCCTGAAGAACAAAGTACTCGTGCTCTTCGACTGGATCAAGACGCGCGTGTTCGGACGGGATATGAGTAAGTTTTAAAATGAGTGTGGGAGTCCGCCGCGGCGGATGGGTGCGAGAGTGTATGAGTAGGGGGCAAACATCTTTGCCCCCCGGCCGACATTCCCCGATACCGGTCCGCATTCCCTGTCGCCCTGTCGCGGCAGTTCCGGATTCTCCGGTAATTGTTCCCCTGTCCTGTAGGACAAAATCTGCACAGGTGTATGAAGAGAATGGATTCCCGTCATCGATCAATTGAATTTGGCTCAACAGCGGAGAACGTCGTTGTTCTGGACCAGCGACTTCTCCCCCATCGCGTCGAAGCATTCATTCTCGACTCGCTGGAGAAGACCATCTTCGCCATCCGGCACATGGTGGTGCGGGGAGCTCCATTGATCGGGGTCACGGCTGCCTACGGGATGTGGCTTGCGGCCCGGGATGTTTCCCGGGAAAAGGATTTTCGGAAAGAAATGAACCGGGCGGCGGAAGCGCTTCTGGCCACACGACCGACGGCGATCAACCTGGCGTGGGGACTGGAACGGCAGATGGAGGTGGTGCGAAACGCGGGATCGCCTGCAGAAGCAATCGACCGGCTGTTAGCGGAGGCGAAGAAGATCGAGCGTGAGGAGGTGGAGATGTGCCGGATGATCGGCGAGCATGGTCTGGAGCTGATCGAGAACATCGCTGCGGCGCAGGGAGAGGTGAACGTCCTGACTCACTGCAACGCCGGACGCCTCGCCTGTGTGGAGTACGGCACGGCGACCGCCCCTCTCTATCTGGCACATGAGAAAGGGATTGATCTTCACGTCTGGGTGGACGAGACACGCCCCAGACTGCAGGGGGCCGGACTGACTGCGTTTGAGTTGGGAGAAGCGGGTATCCGCCACACGGTTATTCCGGACAATGCCGCCGGACATGTGATGATGCGGGACCGGGTCGATCTGGTGATCGTCGGTTGCGACCGGCTGACGCCCGATGGTGATGCCTGCAACAAGATCGGTACCTACACCAAGGCGTTGGCCGCACGGGATAACGGCATCCCCTTCTACGTCGCTCTCCCCTCCTCCACAATCGACTGGAACGTTGACAGGTGGCAGGATATTCCGATTGAAGAACGAAGCGAGGATGAAGTGCGGACGGTTACGGGTCTGCACAACGGACGGGAAGTCGCCGTGCGGATCACACCGGACCTCAGACAGGCGCGCGTCTACGTGAGCAGCGAGCAGAACGGCAACATCCGCTTCGCG
>CAMLOB010000300.1 GCA_946481475.1 uncultured Chlorobiota bacterium
CCGCAATCGAATTTTCTCTCTCATCGCCGTCACATGTGCGCATAGAGATTGTCGATGCACTCGGCAGATCGGTATGGCAGCGGGATGAGGGAATGAGAGATGTGGGCGAGCAGAGGGTGAGAATCGATGGCCAAGGGTTCATCCCGGGTGTCTATTACTACCGTATTGAGGCGGCCTCCGGAGAACGGAAAGATGTCCTGAGCGGACAGTTGCAGGTACTTCAATAAAAGTTAACGCTCGGTGGCTTTAAACGGAACATACTGATGCGTTCGGTCTACTCTATATCCCTCTGTATCATGGCGATGCTTCCCGGCATCTCCCTGATCTCTTCTGCGCAGGACCGGGATGCGGAGTGCCGGAATGCACTCCGCTCCGCCCTGCAACTGCGGAATGCTCTGCCCGATTCCGGTCATGCGCTCTATCGTGCGATGACCATTACCACCGTACAGGTTTCTCTTCAACCGGATCCGGATCAAACCGGAGACCGGACGTATGATACGGTCTCGACGGAAGTCGAAACGATTGAAGCCGACAACCTGCAGATCGTTCGTTCCGATTCAACCGAGATGTGGGCCGATAACGAGCGTATGGTGGTGCTCGACAGACCGGGCCGGACCCTCCGCACGTTCAACTTGCGGAGTCATCGAAAGACCGTTGCCGGTCAGCGTCGACTGAACGCCGCCTTCCCCGATTCCCTGGCCGAACATGCCGAGCGTCTCGACTGCCGACGGCTGGAGGGAGGAGAGGCAAAACATCAGGAGATCACGTTTGATGTCGTCCCGCACATGCAACCATTCTATAACGCCCGACGGATCAGCATGACCCTTCGGGAAGATGGGGAGATCGTTCGGTTCTCGCTCCTGCATCCGGCAGGCTCGCCGACGATCTCAACGGAATACCGTGTCGACCGGATCGACCGGGAATATGTCCCGCCGGACTCGGGCGGTTCGGTCTCCGATCATTTCTTCCGGAGTGACGGAACACCAAAGAACGAGTTCAGCGGATTTCGCGTTGTCAGCAGGTAACGCAGCGGATGAACGAAGACCGGTATCCGATTACCGATGGAGGACGCAGCGGCTGAGCGAATTCACAACCAATCAATCCTGACCGACTGAGACTATGGCGACCCCTCTACACACATTTCGACAAGCTGCTCTTCTCGGGCTTGTATTTCTCCTGCTGATCCCCGGGAGTCCTCTTCGCGCGCAGAAGACCGGTACGCCGGATCATACTCCGGTTTCCACCGATGGAGGCGGAGCGGAACCCTTTGTCCCCTCGCTCGAGTATGTGGAGGATGCGACAAGCGTAACGCTCAACCACAGTGACCTGAACGTCACGCCGGGAACGCAGATCGATTCGGTTGTCAGGTCGGCTACGCTCGGCTCGAACTTCTGCAACGATCTCTCCATTCATTCCGGAACGTTCCGGGTGTCGCTTGATCTGGGAGAGGACTATAACTATGATATCACCCCATTTTCCGTCTCGGTCTCTCTCAAGATTGAGGGGTACGATAACGGAACTTCAAGTATTGTCCTCACGCATGATCCGGTCTCGCTTGCCATCGATCAGGACGCACCGGAGCAAACCTATTTCCTGGACTACACAGGGAGCGATCTGACCAATCACAACCTGACGGATGCCTACAGGATTACGGTCAACAGCTACTCGGTCAGCGGAAGCGTTACCGGTGGTGTCAGGGTGATCGTCGGATACGAAGACGAGTTCTCCATCGATCCGGTCCGTTCCTCTCCCGACGAAAATATCCCTATCATCGAACTGGATACCTTTGCCACCGGAAAACTTGTCACGGCAAACCCTGTGGAGTTTTCATGGCATGTCGATCTCGGTTGCGATGATGTCTTCCCGGCCTATCAGCTCCAGATCCTGCGCCTTTTCAACATCGACACGGCGTATCAGAACGACTGGGCGAACGTCAAGGCTGTCGTCAACTGGGATGAGGCCGTGACGATCGATGTTGCCGGTGATCAGGAGGGGGAGACGAGCAAACAACTGACGCTTGCCCACGGAACCGGATGGTATCTCTGGCGCGTTCGCCCCATCGGAAGTCTCTATCCGAGAGGGAGTGGTGACTCACGAAACCGGGGCGTCTGGTCCGATGCCCCTGCCGACGGTGATATTATCGAATATGTCGGGATCAGCGACTCGAATGCCGGGGATTACGCCTTCTGGTACCGGCAGTTTGAAGATTCGATCTCCTGGGTCTACAGCCGCGGATTCACCGAGGATGTGGATGGATCGGGATATCGGATTGCCGAGGGGATGGTCTTTGTCACCCCTCAGGGACGTCCCGTTCAGTCTCAGTTGCGGAGTGCGGAGAACCGGAATTACCTTGCCGGAAATTCCGTGGTGGACTTTGAGGGGAAAGCCACGTTGAGAGCGCTCCCCGCCCCCCTCGGTGACAGTACCGAAGGCTTCCATTTCCGAAAGGGACTTCTGACCAACAACGGTGATCCGTACACCGCCGGGAATTTTGACGACGATGCAAAGCTCGCCGATCCGGATCCGATTGACGGCGGCGGCATCACCGAATACTTCGACGGCACCGGTTTCTACAGCGGCGGCATCGTTCCAAATGCGGATGATTATCCCTATGGCCGGACGCTCACGTTGACCGATGGATCGGGACGTCCTCGCGAGGTCGGAGGGAGTGGGGAGACCTATCGCATCGGGGGTGGGACAGGGGGACAGTCACGTACCACAAAGGTCTACTATGCAAGCGCTTCGGATAAGGAACTGGTTCGCCTCTTCGGCAACGAGGCTCCGGCCGACTCTACCGTCTACAAGGTGATGGTGACCGGACCGAACAAGGTCACCTCGGTCAGTTGGATTCAGGGAGGACGACCAATCGCGACGGCGTTGCAGACCGATCAGGGGGATACGTTGCTTCTGGATCTGGATCAATCCACCGAATCCCGACTGAACGGAACGATCGCCGACACGCTTCGCGCAAACCGGACAAGGGGGCAATACGGCTTCAGCACGAACAAACGCTACGCCTTCACCGACACGACCGACATCACGCTCCGTTATCAGCTCACGCCCGATTCTCTTATCGCCGGCGCACTCTGCATCGACACCTGTCTGACGTGTGATTACCGGGTGCTCCTCTATGTGCACGATATTGAACGTCCGGACAGTACGCTGGTGTTCGAGTACAACCTCGGAGCCGATCCATGTGGTGAGGGGGGATCGATCGATACGGCGATTGCGCTGACGCTCCCACCCGGCACATATCTTTTCGAGCGGCGCATGGAGTTCGGAACGGTCGATCCGGCAACGATCACCTCGACGACGCCGTACGGCATAACCTATGCCGAGCAGTTCCGGAACGTTGTGGCGCAGACAATCCGCGATTCCATTCTGGCAACCGATACGATCGCCCAGATCCTGACCTACCTCGCCTCAAACGACCTGGCCGGATTGTACGAGGAATATCTCGGCCTCAATCTCGATTCGCTCGAAACGTACGGGACCTATACCGTCTACACCGAGTGTTGCGAGGTGACCTTCCCGATTATCGACCCGGACTGCGGGTTCAATCCCTGTCGCGACTCCGTCCCCAGCTTCGAAGCCTACCTGCTGGAGAAGTGGGGGCCGGAATATGATTCATCTCTCTATACCTATTTCCGGTTCGATGGGACCGACAGCATCTACACGTATGAGGGAAGGCCGCCCCACCCGTTCGACTCGCTGATCGCCAACATGCTGGCCGACACCAACGCGAGCGGCGAATTCCTCTACGACTGCAAGGAACTCTGGTCCATCTGGGTCGGGCTTGTCGATTCGTACGATGTCCTGCACAGGAATCCGGACGACACATCAGAATTCAATCCGGATTTCGATCTGTTGAATCTGTTCATTAACGCTGCCGGGACGCACTACATCGATACTTCCCAGACTCCTTACAATGCCGACAACGGTTATCTCCTCTGGGCACATCGTTATGTTCGGGGTGATGTGCTTGCCAACGACAGTTGTGTGGCCCGGACCGGATATGATCCCGGATGGCACGGTGATATCGATTCATCGCTCCGATGGGAGACGATCTACAACTGCTGGATCAGCGAGAACCGCCAGAACCGGAATTCCCGTTTGAAGCAGGTGGGAAAAAATTGCGACCTGACCGATGTCTTCAACGGCGTTGGAGGAAATCCCCACTGGTTCCTCGACTTTACCGATGAAGAGCGTGCCGACTCCTGTCTGGTCTTCACTGCCCGTCAGGCCGAGGAGGATTGCCGGGATATCTGTGAGTCCCGACGGATGGAGTTTACCTACCGGATTCTGAACGCCTATCAGGAGGCGGGCGATCCGATCTCGATAGAAGAGGCCCTCTGCAAGGTTCAGGAACTGATCGATACCTGTCTCGGCGATTGTCATCTGACGGTCTACGGTTCGAACCCGATCGACAGTGTCGGCTCTCCTGCCGAGTGGGAGGGGATGACGCGAGTCCGTGAGGGAGTCCTTGATATCGTCAAACCGCTGGAGGATGGAGGGAACAAGTACTGCGACAGCGGCTACACGCTCTACGAAGGGTATCGGATCATCTTCGAAGATCTCCTGATCAAATACCTGAATACACGTCTTGCGCACCGACGCCAGTACAACGGCAATGCCTTCTGGAACATCAAGGAGGAAGTCCGTCCCTGGGCACCCGACACCATCCTTTCGGACATCACGGATTCTCTTGTCTGGGTTCCCTCCTATGATGTCGACGTCGATGCCCGGTTCGAGATGCGGGACAGTTGCGAGTTGTGGTACGTGACCGATACGATATGGCATGAAGGGACCTCACACCCGATGGTCGTTGCGCTCAATCTCTTTCTGGACAGCTACTGGGGGATGGAGGTCGATTCCTCCGTTGCCGCGAAAACCGGGACAACCGACCTGTGGTTCGATGGAAGCCGCGTGCGCCTGCGTGAGTATGATCCGCAGACCAATTCGATGGAGATCTTCGAACGGTTCCTGCAGGATTCGGTCAGTTGCGTCAACGGCGAGATGATGCCGGTTTCGATCGACGATTACATCGATTTTACCTTCCAGTACGAGCGGGCACTGTTCTACGATAACGAGGCGTTCGGCCGCATCAGCGGGATGTTCCAGATGTATCTGGACGCAGCCGTCCTGGATGAAGTCGTGCTTCAGTCCGCCTCCCATCCACAGGACTTCAACGGGGACAGTTCGGCATTTGATCTCCTCCACTACGGAGCGTCGGATTCGTCCGGAACGGGAACCTTCCTGGCCTACCGGGCACTGGGACAAAACTCCGATCCTCTGGCCGATCAGACCCCCGGGACAACATACATTATCGGTGACTTCGACGAACTCGATGAGTTCCTCAACGAAAGCTATACCTATCGCATCGGACGGTTCAGCATCAACGATGAGGGGTATCTCATCTACCTGGACAAAATGATGGATCCCTCCGCTGTCCCCGACACGTTCAGGGTGTTCAGTCTTCGGTTCTACGGCGTTCCGACAAAGAAACTGGGAGACGATGTCTGCGGCCGATGGCTCTGTCCGGATATCTGCTGGAAGTGGGCCGAAGCGCCGGAGCCGGACTGGTCGAACGTCGATACGCTCCGTGTTCCACCATGCGAGGAGACCGCAGCAAGGCGTATCCGTGGCGCCATTGACCGGAGCATCACCGAGT
>CAMLOB010000301.1 GCA_946481475.1 uncultured Chlorobiota bacterium
GGATCACTATACGACTACGCTCTCTGGTGGTTCCGATAGTATTTGCCTCGCCGAGCCCCGTCAGGGCGAGTTCGCCGTCATCGCCGCCGAGGACAGCACGCTCGTCACGATCTATCCTGCGGTGAGAACCCGTTCCGGGGGGACGCCGAACAAACCTCTTTCGAAAATGCTGATGAAAGGGCAGATATGGCAGGTGCAGGATGGCGGGACCGTGCGTGGAGGGACCGACCTGACCGGTTCGAGAGTCTCCGCCGACAAACCTGTCGGCCTTCTGAGCGGCCATGTCCGGGCTGCCATCCCCTGGGAATATGACAGCAAGGATCACCTGATCGAAATGCTCCCGCCGGTCGAGGCGCTGGGGCATGAGTACGTTGTGGTTCCGTTCGGTGGGAGAAACGGAGGAGATATGGTGCGGATCATCGCTGCGGAAGAGGGGACGACAAACTTTACGGTAACGACCTCTGAGGGGACCGAGACGTATCAACTCGGAGCGAAAGGGCGCTTCAAGGAGTTGATCATGACGAAGGTCAGTGCCGTCGAGTCGGACCAGCCTCTTCTGGTCGCTCACTATTCGCAGTCGAAGTCTGTGGATCCCGATGCGGGTGCCCGTTTCGATCCCTATCTGGTCGTCACCACACCGGTCAGTCAGTTCCAGCGATCCGCAGTATTCCAGACGATGCCGAACCGGGGGGCGACCAGAGAACAGTTCGATCAACACTTCGTGACGGTTGTCGCCCACACGGAAGGAGTTGCCTCGCTCCGGATCAACGGCACATCATTGCTTGATGATCCGCGAATAATCGCTCAGGGATCGGTGGACGGACTCGACTCGCAGTACGTCTGGGCTACGCTGCGTATCCCGGATGATGCCGTTTTCGCGATCGAGGGAAACAGCCTCTTCGGCGGTTACGTGTACGGTATCGGCGACTTCGATTCCTACGGTTGGCCGATTGCGGGGGCTGTGGGAGAGATAAAGGTCGATACGCTCTCGCCGTTTATCACCGTCGACTCGCTCTGCGGTCGGGAACGGTTCGGGGTACACCTGCGGGACAACAGAGAGCAGGACTGGGGAATCGCCGAGGTGGTTCTTGTCGATGCGGTCAGCGTCGACGTAATCGGCGATCTCAATCCCCGGTCGGGAAGTGCGGTACACACATTCGACCTGCGTCTGCTCGATGGCGCCAAAGAGGGAAATGCAACTATCGTCGTCCGTGATCTCGCCGGAAATGCCGATACGTTCCAACTCGAGTTCCGCGCCGCCTTCCCGACGCTTTCGCACGAGTCGGTGACGCTGAACAACGTCAACCCGAATCAGGAGGAGCGGGTGGAGGTGACGGTCGATAATCGGAACGCCGATCTCCCGATCCGGGTCGACAGCGTCTGGCTGCATCATGGGGCAAAGGGATGGCGGGTGAACCTGTCCGGTTCGGTTCCTTTTGTTCTGTTACCGAACAGCCGATTCACGATTCCCGTCCTTTTCAAGTCGGCCACGATCGGCACATTCAACGATGTCCTCCTCGTCAAGGTCAACTGCCGCGTCTATGAAATTCCGTTGCGCGTAACGATGGGAGGTCCCCGGATCCGGCATCAGGATTCCATCCGTTTCGGTTCGGTCTGGATCGGCGAGAAGAAGTGTGTGGAACTGCTCGTTTCCAACACCGGCGCGACGCCCCTGACGATCTCTTCGATTCTGGTCACCGGAGGCTATTATCTCGACACCGTCTCGGTACCGGACAACCCGGTGGTGATCCCTCCCGGCGGGAGCGTGACGTTAACGATCTGCTTCGCCCCGGAACGCTACGGCAGACTGGACGGCATCGTGCAGATCGAAACGGACGATCCGGAGAACGGGATGAGCGTCGTGTTCCTCAGCGGAAACGGCATCGATGAAACCGGTTCGGTTGATGAAGCGGAGGAAGTTGCAGAGGGGAGCGTTGAGGTCCGGGGAAGATCGGTTCTGCTGCGGTGGGAAAACGATGCGCGGAAGCTGTCGGATTTCCGGCTCTACAATCTGTTCGGTCAGGCCATGGGGATTGATGCGGTAAAAGAGATGGGCAGGGGAGAATGGAAGCTGGAGATGCCGGAGGGGTTGCCGAGCGGCGTTTACATCGTTGCCGCGCGGAACGGTGATGATCGGATCGTTATGTTCCGGTTTGTCGTAGTGAAATAACCGTAGGGGCGCAAAGAAGAGAATCAGTCGTCCTCCACGACGAACCGGTCGGCGATGCCGTCGGGGATATCGGCGATGAAGCGGGAGGGTTTGGTCAGGGTCATCCCCATTTCCCGGTCGTAGAGATCAAGGGGGTAGGAGATGATCAGCCGGTTCTTTGCCCGTGTGGAGGCGACGTACATCAGGCGGCGCTCCTCTTCCATATCGTCCAGATCCTCGGCCGCGCGGAACGTCGGGAATCGTCCGTCGAGTGCGGTCAGGACGAAGACCGTATCCCACTCCAGTCCCTTGGCGCTGTGAATCGTCGAGAGGACCAGTTTCTCCTCTTCTTCACCCCCCTCGATGCCGACCACCGATTCGGTCGGCGGTTCCAGCGCCATGTCGGCCAGGAAGGAGTTCAGCGAGCGATATCGTCCGGCGATCTCGGCGAAGACCTCGATATCCTTCTCCCGCTTCGAATAGTCATCATACTTCCCCTTCATGATCGGCCGGTAGTACTCGATCAGCCGTTCCACCTTCTCTGCCACCGGCATCTCGTCCGACCCGATCGAGCCGAGGAACCGGAAGAGTGCGGCCACCCGTTCGTTCCCCGGCGCCTCTTCCGCCGAGCGTGCGTCCAGACGGAGGTCTCCCTCGGAGATCAGATCGATCACCTTCTGCGATGTTCGCGGACCGACCCCTTCGAGCAGCAGCAGGATCCGGTTCCAACTGACGACGTCCTGCGGGTTGTGGATCACCCGGAGGTGGGCCACCAGGTCCTTCACGTGAGCGGTCTCCACAAACTTGAATCCCCCCATCTTCACGTAGGGAATATTTGCCTTGTTCAACTCGATCTCCAGATCGAACGAGAGGAAGCTGGAACGGAAGAGGATCGCGATGTCGCTCAGCTCCCGTCCCTGCTCCCGAAGTTCCAGCACCATTTGCACGATAAACTCCGACTGAAGCTGATCGGTCGCCGTCGCCACGATCATCGGCGTCTGTCCCCCGGTCCGGCGCGTGTAGAGATGCTTCTCATACTTCTCGACTGCCCGCCGGAGAATCTCGTTGGTGAAATCCAGAATCGGCTGCGTCGAACGATAATTCTCTTCAAGCTTGATGACCTCGGTCCCGGGGAATGTCTGCGGGAAGTCCATGATGTTCCGGAAGTTCGCCCCCCGGAAGCTGTAGATCGACTGCGAATCGTCCCCGACGGCCATCACGTTCCGGTGCTTCTCACCCAGCAGGCGGACAATCGCATGTTGAAGCTTGTTCGTGTCCTGATACTCGTCGACCATGATGTAGCGATGCTTGTCGGCCAGGATCCTGCGGATATCCTCATGCCGTTCCAGCAGCAGTGCGGTGTTGACCAGCAGATCGTCGTAATCCATCAGGTTGTGGCGACGTTTGTATTCGCGGTAGGCCCGGGCCAGCCGTTCGATCTCCTCGGTCTCCCGTCTGAAGTGGGGATACTCTTCCTCGACGATTTCCTGGACCGGCGTCACCCGGTTGACCGAGGCGGAGATGATCGAGCAGAGAGTCTGTTTCCGCGGAAACCGGCGACTCTTCGCATCCAGTCCCATCTGTCCCCGCAGAAAATTGATGACGTCCTGCGCATCCCCCTGATCGAGAATCGTGAAGTTGTTCTGATAGTCCAGAAGTCCGGCATAGCGGCGAAGCGTGATGTTGGCAAAGGAATGGAACGTTCCCCCTTCCACCTGTTCGGCCCGCGATCCGACAAGCATGGCGGCACGCCGGAGCATCTCTCCGGCCGCCTTGCGCGTGAAGGTCATCAGCAGAATGTTGTCGGCCCTGATCCCGCTCTCGATCATCCGGGCTACGCGGTAGATCAACGTCCGGGTCTTTCCGGTCCCTGCCCCGGCAATCACCAGAATCGGTCCCTCGATCTGTTCCACCGCCGCAAGCTGTGCGGCGTTCAGTTCATCGTCGTAACGAATACTGAACCGTGGACCTTTAACTTCTTCCCGGCGTTTCAGCGTGATTTTTTTCCGGCGGACGGAACGGTCCTCCCCGCCGTTCTCCGGCAATGCCGGCAACCGTTCGTCCCGATCCCTTTGCTCTTCGGCGTCATTGTACTGCATGGACGGAAGGTACGGAAATGTGAAATGATCCGGCAGAGGAGAGAGAATGGAACTGAGAAGGGGAGAAGAACGTTTTGCTGATGAACGCCCCCTTCAGCAATTGTGTGATGTACCATGACGACGGTTTTCGACATCCTTCAGTTGGTTGCGGTCGTAGTTGCGGGATTCGGCATCCTGTGTACACTCCTTCCACTTATCCCCACCACAATCTGGTGGATACGGGATATGGGATTCCCCCGCATCCAGTTGACCCTGTTTCTCTCGGCTTCGGCCGTTCCGCTTCTTGTCCCTCCATACGATATGCCGTTCCGGGCCGGTCTCGGCGGTCTTGCCCTTCTCTGTGCCGCATGGCAGCTCTACCGGATTTTTCCATACACCGGCATTGCGCCGACCGAGTCGAAGGATGCGGAGCGGAACGATAAGAACCGGCGGCTGACGATCATGGTCTCGAACGTCCTGATGACCAACCGGAATGTCGATGGGCTGCTCGATCTTGTTGCCGACTACGATCCCGATATTCTTCTGGCAGTGGAGACCGATGACTGGTGGGTGGCGGAGATCGGAGGGAGTCTGAGGCAGACCCACCCCTATCAGGTTCGCCGCCCGCAGGAAAACACCTACGGTATGATCCTCTGTTCCCGGCTGAAACTGTCCGATATCCAGGTCCGGTTCCTTGTCGAAGACGATATTCCGTCGATCCTCTGCAGGGTTCGTCTGACATCAGGGAATGTCTTTTCTCTCTACGCCCTGCATCCCCGCCCGCCGGTTCCGGCAACCGACACCGACGAGCGGGATGCGGAACTGCTGATTGTCGGAAAGATGGTCCGGAAGAAGGAGGAACCGGCGATCGTCTTCGGCGATCTGAACGATGTCGCCTGGTCGGAGACGACGAGAATGTTCCAGAACATCAGCGGGATGCTCGATCCCCGCAAGGGGAGGGGAACCTTCAGCACGTTCCACGCACGTTATCCGATCCTGCGCTATCCGCTGGATCATATCTTCCACACCAGTGATTTCCGACTGGTGATGATGGAACGACTTCCCGGATTCGGCTCCGATCACTTCCCGATCATCGCCCGATTCAGCTACGAGCCGGAATGCCGGAACGAAATGGAGCGACCCGAAGCCGACCATGAAGAACGGGAGGAGGCGGAGGAGAAGATCGGCAATGGACTGGCCGAAGCCCGACTCACGAATTCAAGACCCATCAATGCACATATCTGAGAGGAAGAAGTGTGTGAGTGCATGGGTGTGTGAGTGTATGAGTGTGGAAGTTGAAGCGTCCTTTGATTGCTGACGATCTGGATTTTCGATTCTCAAATGCCGAATACTCCCAACTCCTCCTCACACGGCTGCCTGCTCAAAGCTCACGGCTGACCGCTCAAAGCTCACGGCTGACCGCTCAAAGCTCAC
>CAMLOB010000302.1 GCA_946481475.1 uncultured Chlorobiota bacterium
ACTACATCAACGCCCTGGCGATCACACTCTTCGGCGACCATCCGGTCTCGATCCGGATTCTCGATCTTCTCTGCCAGGTTCTGACCTGTTTCTTTCTCGTCCGACTCATTCGTCGCGCCTCACGTGACGATCTGTGGGCCGCCCTCTCCGTTCTCCTCTATCCTCTCCTCTACCTCAGTCTGAACTTCGCGAACACCGCACAGGTCGAGAGTTTTCTCGGACTGCTGACACTTCCGGCGATCGGCTTCTTTCTCTTTCGCAGAGACCGGATCGGTTTCCTGGGCATCGGTCTTCTCTGTGGCGTCGCCTTCATTCTCAAATTCACCTTCGGCGTCACGCTTGCGGCATTCCTGATCGCCGATCTTCTGATGTTCCGCGACGGGTGGAAGGATCGATTGAAGCGCTATCTCTTTCTGGGAACCGGTTTCGGGGTCATCGTCGCTCTCTTCCTCCTCTATCTCTTCGCCTTCGACGCCTGGACCGGATTTCTTCAGATGCAGGAATTTCTGGGGGGCTACACCGGCATCCAGTTCGCCTCGAAAGGGGATCTGATCCGGGAGATGCTGACCGAGCTCCCCCGCCTGATGGCCGACGAGTATTCGATGACGATGCTGGTCGGGACGATTCTGGGGATCGGGGGGGCGTTCGGGATCGGCAAGGGGGAGCGGAGCAGAGTGATGGGGGGAGAGACGAGAGGACTGTTGAGGGTGGCGACATTGTTGTTTCTGGCGTTGCTTTGCACGATTGCGATCGAGGCGAAGTGGTTGCATTATCATCTGAGCCGGTTATATCCGTTCGGGGCGTTGCTGGCGGGGTATGGTCTGGTGAGAATCGGGAGAGCGTTGTCAGCAGGAGAGCGTGATTCGTTCCGGTGGATCGGGCTCACGCTTGCTCTTGTCCTCCTCCTCGGCTTCAGTCCGCTGACCCGCTACGTCTTTCATCTGCGCCCCTCGATCCTTCTGATCACAAAAGGGGCCGAGGCGTTCGACGCCTACTACGCCCACACCCGGAGCGCGGACGACTGGACGATGGAGGACCTGCGCGAAGTCGGCTCCTTTCTCTCCTCCCGTCTCCAGCCGGAAGACAAGCTCTTCATCAGCTCCGGCGTGGCCGGTCTCCTCTACCGCGAATCGGGCTACGTCCCCGACTTCCCGATCTTCCACTCCGGCTTCCTGATCGCCCCCTTCTCCCCGAAGCCCTGGATCGACTCGACCATCTCCCACCTGACAACCACGAAACCCCGCTTCATCGTGCTGCAGCGAAGCGACCGGATGGCGATCATCACCGGCACAAACGAGACATCGGAGGAACTGTTCGGGCGGATTCCGGAGACGACCCGGTTGCTGGCAGAGGAATATGAAGTGGTGCTGGAGCGGCCGGGGTTTCGGGTGTATGAGAAAAGTGCGTCTGCGAACTGATCTCCGAATCAACAGTGCTTTTCGGTTAGACAATAACGGAGCAGGCGATCCGGATCGCCTGCTCCATTACAACTCAAGATCCTCACCTCATTAACATTACTTTCCGCGTCGCCCGGTCGTTCAGCGTCCGCAACTCCACCAGATACGTCCCCGACGGCAGGTCGGCTCCCGAGAACTCCACCGCATAGCGCCCCGCCGGATAGAATTCCTTCCCGATCAGCGAACGGATCTCCCGTCCATACGCATCATACACCGTCAGCGTCACGTGTTCGTTCCGTCCGACCGAGAACCGGATCTCCGTCTCCCCCGTGAACGGGTTCGGCTGCGCCGCGACCCGAAGCCCCGCCTCCGCATCCCCCGCCAGTCTGCGTACGCGTTTGCCCGTCAGGCTCTCGATCCATTTCCGCACCCGCCCCATCATCCGGCCCGATGTGGAGTCGAGGTCGACGTTCGACAACAGATCATCCGAGGCAAGTCGAAGCCGAATGTAGTATGTGCCGGAGAGGAGATCGATCACCGTATCGCTGATCCGGTATTGTGCCGGGTCGGTCGTGACGTCAAGGCGCGTCGAGTCGAGCAGGAAGACCACCGCTCCGGTTACCGAGTCGACAAGCTCCAGCATGAAGTCGATCTCCTTTCCCGCGCAGGCCCCCGAATCGCCGTAGAATATTCTCACCTCCATCTCTCCACCGATTGCCGTGCTGTCTCCGGTCGTAAACGGTTCGGTCCTGAGGAGCGCCAGAAGATCCGAGAGGCTGTCCGGCACCGATTCCGGCACAAGGCTGAGAGGGCGGCTCTCGTCGGCGTCGCTGAACCAGACGTCGAGGAGACGGGCGGTGAAGCCGATTCCGAGGGAGTCGTCCAGTCCCGCACCGACCTCACGCCCGTCGGCAAGGTATCCGTCCGGCCGCGTCCGCGCATAGTACTCGCGACTTGTGCGCAATGAACTGTCGGCCTCCAGACCGTAGAGAACGGCATACCGCTTGACGAGCTTCCCTTCGGAGGCCGTACCGTTCGGGTTCTCTCCCCGGTACGAAAATGCCTGCGCTTCCCCGCTCTGCCATTGAGGGGTGGCATTCATCCGCCACTTCGCCACGAACTGACGGATATTCAACGTCTGGTTATCGTCCTGGAACACAAGGGTAAATAGTGGAGAAGCAGCCGAGTCGGCAGGGACCATGATCTGGTTTTGTGAGGAGACGACGGGAAAAGCATATTTCTGGATACCATCCAGGTAGACCGGGCGACTTGCCCACGTCCCCATCTGTATCGGCAGGCTCGCGGCGGTATCGAAAAGAATCGCCGTGAAGTAGAGATCGCTCAGGTAATCGTCATATGCCCATTGACCGTTGATATAGACCGGCACAATCCGGTACCACTCCCACGTTACTCCCTCCATCACTCTCCCCAGACCGTCCTGCGACTGATCGATCGACGGGTGGAGATAGTGGTTGGCCAGTGTGCTTTGAGGGAGACCGGCGCCGGGATAGGAAATGGGATTGGGAGAGATGTAGAAGGGAGCATTCACCATGTTGGTGGCCTGGGCATAGAACAGTTCCGGCCCCGTCGGTGGAGGGACGTAATTCAGTCGTCCGTAGACGATGCCGTAGTAGACTCCATAGGGATTCGTATCGGACTGCTGCCAGACGACCGGTGTTGACTGCTGGCTCATTCCGCGGTGGGTGAACGGAGGCATCGCCGGATACTGTCCCGGACCGTAGCCCGCCTGATCGTTGTACCAATTGCTCAGCGTGTCGAGCGGCGTCCAGACCGGGAAGTTGAGGAAGTTCGTATCCATCAACCGTCCCCGCGCGACGATTCCGGCGGTCGAGTCGCTCCAGGCAACGTACTCTCCGATGCCGCTGTCCCCGCTTGCCGAGGAAATCACCGGCGTTCCCCACCGATAGGGGTCAAGACCGTAGTGATAGCCGACATTCCGAATGGGAAGCGTGAACATCTCCTCGATGGTATCTCCCTCGGAATCGGCAACTTTGAAGTACTGGATGTCGCGGATGAGAACTTCTCGCTGACCGACATATCCGGTATCGTTCGGATGAGCAGTCCAGACGATGGAGATTCGGGGAAGGGCCTTGTTGGACCGTGTGCGGAGGGTGATCGAGGGATGCGTGTTCATCGTGCGGGGTTGATCGGCCACCATGTAGCCGGAGACGGGCCACTCCGTCGGTTCCCAGAGGATGGTACCACTCGGCGTTATCGGCACGGACCGGCGGAAGAAGACGTGATAGTCGTTGAGGGCACTATCCCATCGAAAATAAGTCGAATAGTAACGATCCGTAACAGGTTCGTATATGATTTTCCGCTGATTGTTCCGCGTCAGGTCCCCCGGAGCCATCGATTCGTCCGGTTGGGCGTACGTCACTTCCAGGAGCGTTCCGGCCCCCGGCGGAAGCGTGATCCGGACCTTTCCGTTGGGGGCGACGATCGCCGAATCGAGCGGCTTCCGGACGCCGAGCAAGGCGAGCGTGTCGTAGGTGGGCAACACCTCCCGTACGCGGAGCCACACGTTGTACTGATGCGATGTGTCGGGATTCGGAATATTGAACCGAATCTCGATGGTCCGGTTCTCGGTCAGCGAATCCATCTTCCGCCCCCGCGCCGAGGTGCTGCTGATCCAGTCAGGTCGCTGAAACGCCCTCCTGTTGACGATGTACAGATGATGGGTATCGAGCATGTGGTTCGCTCCGACCTTCTTGTCGAACAACCCGACCTCGACAAACGTCGCCCAGGCCGAGTCCTTCGCCCCGGTCAGCGGATTCACGGCGGTGACCTCCTGAATGATCTCGTTCGAATCGAGCGGACGGGACTTGTACTGCAACATCTCCGGGTGCGCGGTATCCAGCGGCCATTCGGTCGTGTAGTGGACCGAATAGCTCTCCCGCCATGTCAGGTCCATCATCTTCTTCCCGATCTCCCGCAACCGCCGGTTCACCCGCTTCATTGCCCGGGTGCGGACACCGAAGCCGACATACATGTCCGGGATCGTCACCAGCGGCCATGCCGTCCCCCGGTGGAACGTCCACGCCGAGTCGAAGTCCTGAACGGTGTCGCTGGTGCATTGCTTGTTCCACGCCGAGCCGACCGGACCGAAGCTCCCCCCATAGTCGCCACCCTTATATTCGCCATTGACCCACATCGACAGCCCCCAGATCGTATCCCCGTTCGGCTGCAACCTATGGAGCAGCGGAGCGTTCGCCGAGGAAGTCAGCCACCAGTAGACCGCCCCCTTGGCACCGTAGGCCAGACCGAGGTTGGTCATCATCCGTAACTCCGCCTCGGTCGGGATGTGGCCGATCAGCGTGTCGAGATGCCAGACGCCGGTGCTGTCCTGATAGAGTTGCAGATCCAGATTGCTGTTGACGCTCGGCAACTGGATCAGCCGCCGTCCGGTCGCCCGGGAGATGCGGGCAGCATCACCAAGATGGTGGAGCAGGCCCCAGCGTCGCTGCCACAACGTACTGGGCAGATGGTCCCACGAGGGCATGTACCGCCCGACGACGCTCCGTTGCAAGGTCTTCTCGTACTCCTCAAGCGAGGAGGGATCGTCCAGATCGATCTCCCCGATCCTGAAGCGACCGCCGTTCTCCTCCCGGATGCTGGGAAGTTCCTCGTACCGGAGATTGAAGCCGTCTTTCTGCCGGATCGAATCGGTCCCCTGCAACGGCAGTGTCCAGAGGTAGGTCTCGACACCGACGAACTCCGGCGTGGAGAGGGAATGCTGGTGGAACATGTCGTTGAGGAAGTACTGCGCGCTCCACGTGCCGACCGAATCCCGCTCGCCGGGGAAGCCGGGGCGCGCGACGTTGAAGGTATCCCGCAGGATGTTGATCATGGTCTCCATGCCTGCCCACGCGGTGGCGTGTTGTTCCTCGCCGGGATAGAGGCCGAACCATGCGCGGCGCAGCGAATCCTCCGGCAGGCTGTAGTCGTTGGCTCCGTAGAGGAGACGGCGCATGAGGTTGATCCGCTCTTGCCGCCACGCTTTGGCGGTCGCATCGGTGCCGAGCGAAAGCTGGCCGTGGATGTCACGGAGGGAGATGCTGCGCAGGGCAAGCTGTTCGCCGCCGAGCCAGGTGACGCGGATGTCGAAACGTCGGCTGCAATCGCTGGTATCTTTGGTCGGTCCCCATGCACCGTTGGCCAGATAGCGGAGATCGATAGGAAAGATTGCTTCCTGATACTTATCAAATACGTCATTGCCCTTCGGCTTCAGAT
>CAMLOB010000303.1 GCA_946481475.1 uncultured Chlorobiota bacterium
TCTGACGCTGGAGAACATGAAGCCCCACACGCTGGAGGAGATCAAGTACTTCTATTCCCACTACAAAAATCTTGAAGGATACGAGACGGAGTTTGCCGGGTGGGGAGGGATCGACTATGCTGCGCAGATGCTGACCGAGTCGATGGCCCGGTTCCGGAAGCGGGAGATGAGCAACGGGAACCAGGGGCAGGGGTAACCGGGATGTCCGATTCGGATCGACATCGTCCGATCTCATCGTGTGGTATCCGCCGGGTTCCGACCCGGCGGAGTTTCCTTCCCCTGTTGTTTCGGGGAGTCTTTCTCCTTCCGTTCCTTCTCACGGTCGCCTCGGCCCAACCCGATGAGACGGATCCCCTTCCCTCCGATTCAACGACGATTGATTCAACCGCTGTTCCGGATGCCGATTCCGTTGCCGCACCGGTCGACTCTTCCCATCTGTTCCTCCGCACGGTCCCTCCCCCCGGTGCGGTACAGTCCGAACGGGATTTCTTCGGCCAAGGACTGACCAAGTACGATATTCCCGACCGACTCCGCTTTACACTGTTCGATCCTTTGCTCAGCAATGCTGAAGGTTTCGTGATGTCCGGCAGTGTGCCGGGTGAACTCGGCGGCATCTCGTATGCCGGAGGAGATCCGGCTGCCGTATCGTTCCTGTTTAACGGAAGAATCCTGAGGGGGGCCGACGCCGTCGCCTATGATCCCTCGCTCTATCCTCTTGAGTTTCTTGAGAAAGCCGAATATGTCGACGGAGGAAGAGCGATCGTCTACGGAGGTGCCGATGCGTTGAGAGTCGTCAATATCCTTCAGCCCCAATTCGATGTCGAGGGGAGTTATCTCCGCCTTGTCTTCGGCAAGGGAGGGGGTGGAACGGCGCGGGCCGAAGGAATTTTTGCGAGAAATCTGTCGCGAAGGACAAATCTTTCCGTCGGCTTTCGTCGGCTGACCTCCGACGGACTCTACGGCAATCAGTCGATCAACGGCATGAACATCTACGGCTCCCTCTATCATCGCTACGACGGAGGACTGACAGCTTCGCTGACCGGGATGGTGACCGATTTCGAGCGGGGGGCGAACGGCGGACTTGCCGAGGGGAGTCTTTTCGGAAGTTCTGCCGCGGCGGTCCGGAACGATACGTTGACCGAGGGACGTCTGCGGCACGACCTGACGCTGACGTTCCGGTGGATACCGGAACTCAGGGGTGTGACTGCGGTCGATTCGATCAACACGTCCGGAATGACACGATACGACGGCAATGTTTACTTCAGTCACGGAGAACGTTCGTTGCTCATCGGTGATCGGGAAGCGGTTGTTGACGGATTCTCTTCTCACATACAGGGAGATCTGTTCGGATTCAATGGAAGTGTCGTTACCAGGCTCGGCACGTCGGAGTTGCGCGGCGCGGTACGTGGGGAGATTGAAAACGGAGAGGATGGAAATCTTCACGCCGGAGGACTTCTTCTTCATCCCCTTGCCGAAGGGTTTCTGCTTGGAGGAGGAGGGGCGATCACCAACGGCTTCGGCAGAACCGGCACGACGCTTTTTGCCGAGTTCAGAGGGAGGCCCGGCGATTCAACCGGGCTGCGCGGAACCTGGCGCTACGGCATCGGTGACGGGCCGGTTGCCGTCAACGACACGCTTCTGACGCTGAGTGGCGAGGGGACTCTCTGGTTGGGGGAACTTGAAGGAATCTGGAACAACGGCGGGACGAACATCCGGATCGGCGGCTGGATTCGACGTGGCGTCCGGACGACAACAAGTGGTGCCGAAGAGTATACGATTGCCGGAGGGAGATTCAGCGGACATCTTCCTCTGGCTTTTATGCGAGTCGGTTGGCATATCGACGGCACGGTTACGCCGGAGGGGGACGAGCGGTATCCGTCGCTGGCGGCGCGGAGCGAAATCTCCGTCCCGCTTCATCTGTTGAACGGCGCCCTCGATCTTGATCTTGGAACAAATATCGCCTGGCAGAGTTCTTTCTCCGGCATCGAGCACGATCCGATCACCGGTCTCTGGCTCTATCCGCGCGCGGAGAATACGGGGGAGAGACAGAGCTGGGGACTGATCGATCTCTTTGCATCGGCCCGGATCGGAACGGCCTATCTGAACCTGACGTTCTTCAACCTGCTCGATGCGGAATACCGAACGGTGAGCCGCTACCCGACGTGGGGGCGTTCCATCCGCTTCGGCATCACCTGGAGCATGATCGACTGAAGGAGGAAGGCCAAGTCTTCTTGTCAACTGAAAAAATGGTATTTCGCGGGAACGTATCCGATAACTGGAACCATTAACACAGGGTATCATGGATCTCTACACGATTCTTTTTAAAGCGCACTCGGGACTTCGCTGGCTTGTGCTGGCGGTCTTCGTCATCACGATCATCAAGCTGCTGATCACCTGGCTCGGGAAGAAGGAATTCGGCAAGGGAGACAACGGCTTGCTGCGGGGGACGATCGGTCTGCTCGACCTGCAGATGCTGTTGGGGCTCTCGATACTTATCTACATCATCGTCAACACAGGAGGCCCGGCAACCTATCAGTATGAACATGCCGGCACCAACCTCGTCGCGATTATTCTGGCCCACCTTGCCGGGAAGGGGAAGGACAAACCGGGACCGATTCGTGCACGAAATGCCTTCCTCTTTTTGTTCGTTTCAGGAGCTTTAGTCGGCTTGGCGATCTCTCGGTTGCCGCAAGGGTGGTAGATCTGCAAAAAAGTGTTTTTCCTGTCGCGACGGGTATTGCATTTTCATAAAATCTTCTTATTATTGCAGTGCCCGTTAGCGCTACCTGGCGTAGACCAGCCACAGCCACACACAGCCAAGGGGCGTTAACACAAAAAGGGTCCGGCGAAGTTATATGGGGGGGCTTCGCCGGTTTTTTTTTGCCCAAAATCGAATTAGGCCTTCCGTTATCTTTTCTTTACCAGTCCGGCTACCGTTTCGATGTGATAGGTTTGCGGGAACATGTCAACCGGTCGGATATATTCAAGCCGGTAGAGTTCTGCCAGCAGAGCGCAATCGCGGGCCTGTGTCGTGGGGTTGCAACTGACATAGCAGATCCGTTCCGGAGCCAGACGCAGCAGTGAAGCGGCGACATCCGGATGAAGGCCGGCCCGGGGGGGATCGACGATCACCACATCCGGTCGCGGATAAGAGGACGTTCCCTTTTCCAGCTCTCCGATCACATCCTTCAGATCTCCGGCAATGAACGTTGCGTTTGTGATCCCGTTCCGTACACCGTTTGCACGTGCATCGAGAATCGCCCCTTCGTTCAACTCCACACCCAGAGCCGATGCGGCGTTGCGGGCCGCCGCCAGCGTGATCGTTCCGGCTCCGCAGTACAGATCCCACACATGTTCCTTTCCCGTCAGTCCGGCCGCCTCCAGCGCAAGTTCGTAGAGCCGGTCTCCCTGCTTCGGATTTGTCTGGAAGAATGAGAAAGGGGAGATCGTGAAGGTGTTCCCGGCTATCCGCTCGGTGATCGTTCCCGGTCCGTGGAAGACGTACAGTTCCTCGCTGAAGGCCACGTGCGCCTTCTTCCGGTTGACCGCGTTGACGATCGTGGTGATTTCCGGTACCGCTCGGGTCATGTGCCCGGTGTACTTCTCAAGAAGCGGAGGATTCGTATCGGCCGTGACAAGGACGACCATGATCTCGTCGGTTGCCACCGATGTCCGGACGACAAGGTTCCTGAGAAAACCCTCGTGATTTGTCGTCGAGTAGGGGGGAAGATCATGTTCGAGGGCGAAGGCCCGGGTCTCGTTCAGAATCCGGTTGCTCTGCGGCGATTGCAGAAAACATTCACGGACGTCGAGCACCTTGTCGAATCGCCCCGGAGCGTGCAGACCGAGAGCGAAGTCCTTCCGGTATTCCTCTCCCGACTCGATCTCCGACGCCGTCAGCCACCTGTTTGCTCCGAACGAGAATTCCATTTTGTTCCGGTACCAGAACGGCTCGTCGCAACCGAGTGTCGGCAGGACTTCAACGTCCTCGAACCCTCCGATCCGCTCGAACGCGTCGACGACGTGCCGCCGTTTCCAGCCGAGCTGTGCTTCATAGCTCATGTTCTGCCACTTGCATCCGCCGCAGTCGCCGAAGTAGCGGCAGCGGGGTGCTATGCGGTCCGGACCGGGGGAGAGAATCTCGAGCGTTTTTGCCTCGGCATACGAGCGCTTCTTCTTCGTGATCATCGCCCGGACGGTATCTCCCGGAACACATCCGGTCAGAAACACCGCCATCCCCTCATGCCGCGCCACAGACTGTCCGTTGAAGGCGGCCGATTCTATCGTAAGCGTCACCTCGCTCCCTTTCTTCAGGGTCGAGGGGACGAATTCCGTGTTGGTCTTATCCATGTATTATATGAGGTAGCGGTTCAGATGTGATGAACGTATAGCGTTTTAAGAAATGTCTCCCGTGAAAGAGTAACCACCAAGGGCACAACGCATCACCAAGGGGCATTCTCACCCTTCATCCTGCTGCACGTGCCGGCTCTATAGTGTTCTATAACGGAACCGGGGCGAGAGAGAGTTCGCTCGCCCCGGTCGTCTGTTCTTTCTGTGATTGCAGTTATCGATTGTCGGATGCCTTTCAGGCATTCTCAAGATCTTCACCCGTGACGGTCGTCCCGTCGGTTTCGTCTCCTCTGCGTCGTTTCAGTTCCATAAAGATGCCGAAACCGATCAGCGCAAGGAGCATGATGTTCAGGATCAGCGAGATCATCACGCCGGTCTGGTGGGCTTCGCTCTTGTATTCATAACGGATCGTATGTTTCCCCGGCGGCACAACAAGACCGCGGAGCAGGTAATCGGTCCGGATCGTCTCCACCGGCTCCCCGTCGATCGTCGCATGCCATCCCGGCGGATAGTAGATTTCGCTCATGACCATGAAGTTGGTTCCCGGCGCATCCGCTTCCATTTCGATCAGGTGCGGCTCCCACGTCGTGATGTTGATCCGGTCCTCGGAATCGGCACTCCTGTTCGGGGTCGTCATTCCGGTCGAATCTCCTGCGGCAACCGAGTCGCCCGGCGCCGTGGTACCGGCTGCTGCAGATCCCGGCAGAGGATCGATCTGCGTCGACAACTGCGCAGGCAGATAGGCCACCTCCCGCGGATCGAAGGCATTCCCCCGGATCATTTCAAGAATCTGCCGGTCCTCGGCAACCTCTACCCGGTCGACGAACCAGGCGCGGGGCATGGCCGTCGAGCGTTCGTAGAGGTTCGGCGCAACCTGTTTGTCGGTCGGGGCCGTGGGCTGATCCGAGATCACGTAGCGCGTGTTCAGAAGATCCCAGGCCAGTCCCGGACCCGGCATGCTGGTGCTTCCATTGTTGGTGAAGTCCATCAGGTCCTGATACCGCCGTATCTTCGCCGCGCTGTATCCGCCGATATGCTGGTGGCGGAAGTGAGCCGGATAGCTCGGGTGGCGGGTCAGATCGGCGATCCGGAAGAGAGAGGAATCCTGCCGGGCGATCAGATACTGGTCCGCAGGGGTCGGGTTGAAGACGGTGAACGCTTCTTCTCTCGGAACGTTCTCGATCATCGGACGATAGTCGACCCGCCAGAGGTCGATCACCGTCAGCAGAATGGCCAGACTCAGAAGAACCGTCCCCGATATTTTTCCTTTAAGATAAGCCCAGG
>CAMLOB010000304.1 GCA_946481475.1 uncultured Chlorobiota bacterium
GAAACACATCATGAGCACAACCGACACAACAGTCTGGACGGCAAACAACCGCGTCATCAACGTTTCCGTCAACGGCGGAACGGCCGAACCCTTCCTCGTGCAGGGGGTCGCCTACAGTCCGACGCCGATCGGCCAGAGCAGCATTCCCGATCCGCTCGGGGCGCAGAACAGTGCGATCTGGCAGCGCGATCTCCCGCTTCTGCGGTCGATGGGGGCGAACGTCGTCCGCATCTACGGCATGGATGCGACCAACCGCGGAAACAGTACCGACTTTCTGGATGCGGCCTGGAACGACGGGACCGATCCGATCTACGTGATCCTCTCGATCTGGCTGAATCCTTCCGGCAACGGCATCGCCGACCTGAGCGCGATGCAGCAGCAGTATCAGTGGATCGGTGAGGACTACGGCAACCACCCGGCGGTTCTCGGCATCTCGATCGGCTCGGAGTTCAACACGCCGCAGAACATCGTGACGCAGCAGTTCTGGACCGACTTCAACACGCTGGCAACTGCCGCAAAGACCGGCATCTCGACCGCCGGGGGGGAGAAGCTGATCAGCACCGGCTTTGTCGACTTCGTCAACACGTCGAATCAGGAGTGGACCGTTGTCGAGGGAGAACAGTTCGGCGCGGAGGTCGACATCTGGGGGATCAACTCCTACCGGGGGAGCACCTTCACCAATCTCTGGAGCCAGATCGAGTCGGCGACGACCAAACCCTTTATCATTACCGAGTTCGGCGCTCCGGCCTCGTGGCATCCGACCGGCGCCTCCTGTCAGGCGGCCGAACTGCCTTCGACCGGATCGCCGAACATGAGCGATCTGGTGACCTACATGACCGGACTGTGGGGGGAGATCGAAGCGAACTGGGCAAAGAATTCCGGGAAGGTCGGGTCCGGAGGTGTTATTTTCGAGTGGACCGACGAGTGGTGGAAATCACCCCAGTGCGGTCCGGCCACCCAGCATTCGGGGGGATCGGCCCAGAACGGCTCCTTCCCCGGCGGCTGGGACGACGAGGAGTGGTTCGGTCTGAACTCCATCGCCGCCGGCACACCGAACGTGCTGACGCAACGGGCCACCTATACGCTCTTTCAGGGACTGTGGGGGAGCGGAAGCTGATGGGGAGAGCGATGGGATGAACAGATGAACATGTGAGAGACACGGAGAGCGGAGTGGAGAACTCCGCTCTCCTTTATCCAACTACAAACGGAGACCCTTCATGGAATTCAAAGCCTATCTTTCCGGACTCGGCGTCCTGCTCATCTTCTGGATTCTCTACCGTTTGCTTCTCGGCACCTGGAGTCCGTCGGCATTGATCAACGGCGAGGACGGCAAGGCGAGCACATCGAAATTCCAGTGGTTCCTCTGGACGATCGTTGTCGTCTTCTCCTTCATCGTCGTCTATGCCGCGCGGGTTCTGACCGGGAACTACGAAGTGATCCCGAACATCCCGCAGAATCTCCTGATCGTCATGGGGTTCAGCATCACCTCGATGGTGGCGGCCAAGGGGATCACCTCGGCCTACGTGAAAAGCGGACAACTCATGAAGCTTCAATCGGCTCCGGGACAGACCGGACTCAGTTGGGTTATCAAGGACGACGGCGGTCAGCCCGATCTGAGCAAGGTGCAGATCATGGCCTGGACACTGATCGGCGTCGGCGTCTATCTGATCCGTGTCGTCGAGGAGGTTCATACCGGTTCTTCCCTTCTGCTGCCGGATATCGATCCGGCTCTGATGGTTCTGATGGGATTGGGGCACGGCGCCTATCTCGGGAAGAAGATCGTGACCACGAATGACTCGTCGACCCGTCTCGGCAGGGCGGTTCCGATAGCGGGCCGGCCGCCGATGCAGGGGCAGACGATCATGCAGTATCAGAGCTCGGTGATGCCGCCGGCCGGGCAGGCGACTCCCCCGCCGCCGGGGAACGGCACCTCATCGCAGCCGACTTCCGTCGTCTCACAACCTCCCCCTGCTCCTTCCAGCTCGACTCCTCCTGCGACGAATGTCGCCGAAACTTCGCAGCCCTCTTCTCCCCCTCCGGGAGCAGCTCTGCCTTCAACTCCTCCGGTCTCTGCAGCACCGACTCCTGTGATCCCTCCCCACCTGACCGGAATCATCCCGGCCCACGGAAGTCCCGGCACCACGGTCGTCCTGACCGGAACCGGATTCGGTCCGACGCAGAACGGAAGCTTCATCACGCTCGACGACCTCGGGATCTATCCCGACGGCGTCACCTGGAGCGACACGCAGGTCACCTTTCCCTTCCCGGCGCAGGGAGGAACCGGCGTCGACTGGGTGCCGGGGGAGACGGTGCAGGTCGGTCTGGTGGTCGGGGGGGTGAAGAGCGGGAATATGTTGTTGTTCGGGGTGAAGTAGGGGGGGCTGGATTCCTTATCGTCATCGCCCATACATTTTTCTGAAACTGCAACCGAACATCATAACCATACTTGCCGCAGCATGACGGATAAAACAGCCTACAAGACACCCGGTGTCTACATCACCGAAGCGGATGCCCTTCCGCAAAGTATCGTCGGCGCCACGACCGCCCTTCCCCTCTTCATCGGCTATACGGAGAAGACCGGAACGGATGGGACCTCACTTCTGATGCAGCCGGTGATGATCCGGTCGCTCGCGGAGTTCGAGAGGACATTCGGAAAGGGGCGGCAGTCCCGGTACAAGCTTGCCGAGGTCGAGCCCGGCGGAGGGGATATCACGGTCCGGAATCCGGCGGACGGAACCGACCATGAATTTGCCCTGACCGAAGATGGGAGCGGGTGGAGATTCCATCTCTACAAATCGATCAGATTCTTCTTCAGAAACGGCGGGACCGAATGTTATGTGATCTCCGTCGGGGACTACGGGACATCGGATGAAGAAGCCGGGAGAGGTGTCCTCGGTACGGATCTTGAGAAGGGACTGGAGGTTGCGGTCGGACTGAAGGGACCGACGATGCTGGTGATTCCCGACGCGGTTCTCCTGCCGAACGATGGGAACCCGGAGAAGCCCTGGCTGTCGTCGCAGTTCCTCTCGCTGACGCAGGCCATGCTGGAGCAATGCGAGAGTCTGGGGGACCGGATTGCCCTTCTCGATGTCTACGGCACCCCGCACGTTCGTCCGGACAAAGGGAATATGGAGGAGATCTTCGAAGCCTTTCGTCTGAGCGTCGGCGAGCGGGGCCTTTCTTACGGTGCGGCCTACTTCCCGTTTCTGAAGACAACGATTCTTTCCACTGATGAGATCGACTTCACAAGCATCGTTCCCGAATCGCGTGAGATATTGCAGCAGCTTCTGATGTGGGAGAATGCGGCGATCTACAACGGCGGGACGGTCCCGCCGGAAGGAGAGAAGGGGAGTCGGGCGTATGAATCTCTTCGGGAGGAGATTGCAAGGATCGGGCAGGAAGATCTTTCCGCCGGACAGGTTGCCTCGGTTGACCTGCAGTTGCAGGGGGCCTTCCCCACGTTGGGAAAGATCGAACAGGAGATCGTCAACAGAGAGAACATCCTCCCTCCGGCCCCGGCCCTTGCCGGGATATATGGATTGACCGATGCGACGGATGGAGTCTGGAAAGCACCGGCCGGAATCAGCGTCGGGCTGCAGTCGGTGACCGGACCGACAGTTGCGGTCACCGACCGGGATCAGGAGGGGATGAACATTCCCCTTGGCGGGAAGGCGATCAACGCGATCAGACTCTTCACCGGCGCCGGCACCATAATCTGGGGAGCGCGGACGCTGGACGGGAACAGCAATGAGTGGCGGTATATCCAGGTGAGGCGGACATTGATCTACATCGAACAGTCAATCAAAAACGCCCTGAGCTTCTTTGTCTTCTCCCCGAACGACGCCTCGACCTGGGCCGCCGTCACCCTGATGGTCGGAAATTTTCTGAACGAGCTCTGGAAGCAGGGGGGACTGATGGGGTCGAAGCCGGGCGACGCCTACAGCGTCCGGTGCGGACTCGGGACAACGATGAGCGAACAGGATATTCTCAACGGGAATCTGATTGTGCAGGTGATGGTTGCGCCGGTTCATCCGGCTGAATACGTCGTGCTTCAGGTGGTGCAGAAGATAGAGGAGGGGTAGAGGGTATATCTTCAAAAAATCCGTACAATCCCGGGGAGGTCCGACCGTGTGCGGTTGACCGGTAGTTGAATGAAATGAATGGATAAACGGAAGGGCGTTATGGAAGCCATCAGAGTGCAACAGAAAGTTGAGAAACGGGGAGAACTGACGCTTCGGAACCTGCCGGTGGAGGAGGGAGAAGAAGTGGAAGTACTGGTGTTGCTCACTTCGCATCAAGGCGGAGAACGAAAACGGCTGACTGCCCGGCAGTTGCTGGAGTCCGACGTGATCGGAATGTGGGAAGACCGGACGGATATTTCCGATAGCTCCGAGTATGCACGGGTACTGCGTGAGAAGGCACAGAGACGGTCACAACTCAATGGAGCAGGGGATGATAGTCCTGGACAGTGATGTTATGATCGACCTGCTACGGAAGTATCCTCCAGCAGTACAGTGGCTGTCGACATTGGGAGAAGAAGAGATTGCGTTACCCGGCTTTGTTGTTATGGAACTTATGCAAGGATGCCGTAATAAAGCTGAACAGAACAGAATTGAAAGAATAGCTGCTGATTTTGAAGTTATCTGGCCGACACCTGAAAGCTGTGATGCGGCCTTGAAGAGCTTCTCCCGTTACCACCTGAGCCATGATGTCGGTTTGCTTGATGCCCTGATCGGACAGACGGTAGCGACGTTAAAGCTTCCTCTCTATACGTTCAATCGAAAGCACTACTCGGTTATTCCCGATTTGGTTCTGATTGAGCCATACGGCAAATCGTAGACATGGATCATCTTCTGTGCGTTATACTTGAACCGCTGAATCAGTCGTTACCCATGAATCTCCATACCGTCTTCGGTGACATCGACATCTATCTCTTCGATCAACTCCTGAAAGGACGTATCAAACCTGGCGACCGGATTCTGGATGCCGGGTGTGGCGGCGGACGGAATCTGGTCTGGTTTCTGCAGAACGGATTCGATGTCCGGGGTGTCGACGCTTCCCCCGATGCCGTCGATGCGGTCCGCCGGCTTGCGGCCAAGCTTGCTCCGGACCTGCCGGAGGAGAATTTCCTCGTCGCCGATATTCGCAACCTGCCGTTCGATGACGCCTCGTTCGATCTGGTGATCTGCAATGCCGTTCTCCACTTTGCTGAAAGCGAAGAGGCATTTCGGAAGATGGTGACCGAGTGCGGGCGTGTGCTGAAACCGGGAGGTATCTTCTTTGCCCGGCTTGCCTCGACGATCGGTATCGAGGAAGAGGTGGAGCTTATCGAAGGTCGTCGTTATCGTTTGCCGGATGGTTCCGTTCGTTTCCTTGTCGATGAGGGGATGCTGCTCGAGTTGACCGGGGAGATGGGAGGTGAGCCGGCCGATCCGATCAAGACGACTCTGGTGGCGGGAATGCGGAGTATGACGACGTGGGTGGTTTCGCTCTGACGAGCGAGACTACGGGGTGTCGTCCCGCGATGCGGGACTCGGGTTCGGCGCGCGAGCGCGCCTTGTTCCGGCTCTGGGGAGGTGGTTTCGCTCTGACGAGCGAGACTACGGGGTGTCGTCCCGCGATGCGGGACT
>CAMLOB010000305.1 GCA_946481475.1 uncultured Chlorobiota bacterium
TCTCTGTGACTGCTCAGACCACAGGAGCACACAGGCTACTTTCAAGAAGCCCTCTCAGGAAAACGGAAGCATGACAAGTCTTCCGCGCATCGGTTCTTCTTCACTCCCTTCAATCCCTGCCACCACTTCCATCTCCGGCACCGCGTATGCCGAGCGGACATATCCGAGTCCGATCAATCCGAACTGCGGAGAGAGGGCCAGACTGGTCACCTTTCCGACCGGTTCGTTTTCGACAACGTCTTTGATTACCAGTTCCCGCCCCTCTGCCGGAACCTGAGTATCCGCCTCCTCGACATCGAATCGAATACCGATCAGCCGACGTTTGACTTTGTCGTAGGTATCGAGGCGGGCGATCACTTCCTGCCCGATATAGCACCCTTTGGTAAAGGAGACGTGGGAGACAAGGCCGGCTTCCAGAGGATTGTATTCCTCGGTCAGTTCTCCCCCGACCTCCCCCCTGCCGGCCTCCACCCGTAACGTCTGCCGGGTCTCCTCGTCGACGGTAACGATGCCGGCATCGGAAAGGGCCTGAGCAAAGAGTTCCGCCCGATGATCCGGCACAAGAGCAAGCAGTCCTCCAGGTCCGCCGAGTCCGGTATCCCGAACAAAGAGGACCTCCTCTCCGTCAAAATCGACCGACAGGACACTTCCGGATTCGGGTTGGGGTTGCGAGAAGAGTTTCTGCGGGACGGAACCGGCCGTCAGTCCGTAGAGACCGAAGAGGGCATACTCCTGCGAGCAATCGGTGGTGGTGACGTCATCCATAATCGTATACTTGTCGATCCAGGAGCGAACCCGTTCGGTATCCTTTCCCTCGAGAAGCAGGAGGATCGCATCCTGACGGGCGATTACCCGGAGGACGTCGATAATTCTCCCCTTTTCGGTTGTCAGAACGGTGGTCCCCTCCTTTCCGGGTTTCAACGATCCGATGTTCCCTGTCGAAAGCCGGTGGAGCAGATCGAGACGGTCGGCTCCGGCAGCGGAGACGATACCCCGGCGGAGACGAACGGCGATAGTTCCGGAGGCGGAGGCTTCATACCCGGTCTTTTCCGGTCGATGTATTTGCATGTTCAGCGCTTGATCAGTGATTGAATGCGGCATGAATATACCGATGCTCCTCTCATACCGACATGTCAGGTTCGTAATGAAGTCTATATCTTTTCGCCCGACAATCACAAAACGAACGTTGCGTATGAGATTCCGGACTTGCTACCCAAGATACATTCTTCAACTGATAATTGTCGCAACGACTATGCTGATCCCCGTCACGTTGCCCGCCTGGCAGCAACGGGTTCACTACCGCATGAACATCCGTCTGCAGCCGCAGACGCATTCATATACCGGCACACAACATCTGACCTACGTAAACAATTCCCCCGACACGATCAGTGAGGTCTACTATCATCTGTTCTACAATGCATTCAAGCCGGCGAGCGGCATGGACCGGCTGGACAAGACCGGACCGGGGGGCTGGAAGGGGATCGATGCCCTTTCACCCGAGGAACAGGGAGATGTGGAGGTGGGATCGCTGGTTCAGGAAGGAATCGCTCTGAACTGGAGCCTCCATGAAACGATTCTGCGGGCCGAGCTCGTCCGTCCCATCCCTCCCGGAGATTCGACAGTTCTCGTGATGGACTGGAAGACCCGTATTCCCCGGATGCGCCGCCGCGGAGGCTGGATGAGTCCGGAAGGAGTGGAGTATTCGATGTCGCAGTGGTACCCGAAGCTTGCCGAATACGACCGCCACGGCTGGCATCCGGATGAGTATGTGGAACGGGAGTTCTACGGCGTCTTCGGCACCTTCGATGTCGAGATCACCCTCCCGGCCGAATATGTTGTGGGGGGGACCGGGATCGTCACCAATCCGATGGAAGTTCGTTGCGGCTACGAGTTCACGGGACGGGACACGTTGTTGCTGGAACCGGCATCCGGAACGGGGGAGAAGACCTGGAGGTTCCACGCAGAAAACGTTCACGACTTCGCGTGGGTTGCCGATCGGGATTATATCCACCAGATCACCAGTCTGGGAGAGACCCGCATCCACATTCTGGTCCGGAGATATTACTACGATCGGCTTGCCGCCTGGCGTTACGCTGCGCGGTGGACACGGAGCATTCTGGAGTATTTCGGAAATCGCTTCGGTCGATATGCCTGGCCCCGGTTCACCGTCGCCCAGGCCGGAGACGGCGGGATGGAGTATCCGATGTTGATCATGATAACCGGATACCGGGGATTCGGTTCGCTCTTCCGCGTGATCGCACACGAGGCGGGGCATCAATGGTACTACGGCATGATGGCAAACAACGAAACCCAGCAGGCCTGGCTGGACGAAGGGCTGACCCAGTACCTGACCGATGAAGCGGACCGGCATCTGAACGGCGAACCGGAACCGAAGGAGTCGTGGCTCCGCCGTCTGGTCTATCCGTTTGATCCCGCCCGATGGAGAGAGATCTATCCCTACTACCAGCTTGCCGTCGTCGGCTACGACGAGCCGCTGAATACATTTCACGACCGCTTCCGCGAGTCGGCCACGGCCAGTCTGGTCTATTCGAAGGGGGAAGCGGTCGTCCGCCAGCTTCAGTACATGTTCGGCGATTCGCTGTTCGACGAAGGGATGCGGCGGTATTACGATCAATGGCGATTCCGGCATCCGGACCAACGGGACTTTGAGCGGGCGATGGAGAAGGCGAGCGGTATGCGTCTGGACTGGTTCTTCAATCAGTGGATCGGTTCGGACAAGACCTGCGACTATGCTCTGGAAGCGATTGATTCCAGACGAAATGCCGACGGGACATGGCGGACAACCGTATCCCTTTCAAACAAGGATGAGATCGTGATGCCGATCGATCTGGAACTGACCTTTGACGACGGCACGACAGCTACGGCAAACATTCCGGTGGAAGAGTGGAAGAAGCCGGGCGCCGACTATCATCTTCCGCGCTGGTTCTGGGTGGATCGGACATATCGGACTACGTTCACCACACCCCGAAAGGTGGTCCGCGGTGAGATCGATCCATCTCTCACGCTGCTTGACCTGGACAGAACCAACAACATCGCATCGGCCGGCTTCCCGAATGGTCTGCTCCCCCCTTCCCACGTCGCTTTCTGGCGCCGGTGGGACCTGCGGCATCCGTTGGACAAGTATTCGATCCGTCTGCGACCGACGCTCTGGTATTCCGAGGCCGACGGCCTCCAGATCGGTCTCCGCGCCGACGGCGGCTACGCATTCGACAGATACAACGCCACCCTCGGCCTTTACTACAACACCGAATCGAAACGGATCGACTACAAAGGAGCATACGAGACTCCCGTCGGTTTTCTCGGTCGCCTCGGTCGGGTTGATATGCTGGGCACGAACAGCGACGGGGTGGAGTTGTGGCGGGTCGGTCTGACGAAAGAGCTTCGCCCCTACTACTACAGCACCAACATAGAGCACCGTCTGAAACTCTTTGCCGAGCATGAACGATTGCTGCGGGGAAACTATCCGAATGCTCCGGCTCCGTGGGACTCCGGGGAGGTCAATCGGATCGGACTCGGATACGGGCTGGAAGCGAGCAGGAACTCCGGACGTGTTGCTCTGGATTTTGACGTATCGGGAGCACTGGCAAGCGATTATGACTTTACGCAGTGGAAGCTGAAGGGAGAGGCGACCAGACGGCTCTGGGGACTGCTTTTCGACGGCAAGCTTTTTCTCGGCACCACTGTCGGCAATCCTCCCGCGCAACATCTCTTCAACGGAGCCGGAGCCGGCTCGCGCACCATGCACGACAACCTGATTCAACGGTTTGGAATGAACGCCGCTCCGGGCTTCGCCGAACGGAACCATCTGTTGCTGCCGACCGAAGGCTACATGATCGGGCTGAGCGACGTCCCGGATTCGATCAGACACGGTCGGCATCTTGCCAACTTTCGACTTGGTATCGGTCTTCCCTCCCTGGTCGACTTCTGGCCGTTGCGCCATCTTGATCTCGGCCTTTACAGCTCTCTCGGCTGGGTGTTTCCGGAACGGGTGACCTTTGACGATTTCGAGAGGTATCATCTGGAGGCGGGGGGAACGATCACAATCGACCTCCTTCAATTTCTCTTTTCGGAGACGCAACGAGATCTGATCGACAGCCCGAATCCGGTTCGCCTGACACTGCACGTGCCGTTCTGGGCATCTTCCCGGCTGATCGGCGAAACCGGATTTGCCTGGCGCTGGGGAATCAGCATCACGGAATGATTCCGGCTATGCTGCGGCATAACCGGCTGACGACCGAACAACAAACAGCCCCCAAAAAACAACAGGAGGAAACCGAACGGCCTCCTCCCGCGTTATGAATCCCGTCTTTTCCTCTCTCGTTTCTGTGCATGGAGACGGGGGCATTCATAACATAAACACGATTCAGATTTCGAGATCGACATCATCGAGCATTGCCCGGAGAATCGCATCGTCATCTCCATCCTCGATTGCGTCGATCATCTCCAGATCATCCTGTGTCAGCACAATGCTGTAGCTGGCATCTTCGGTTTCATCCTCGAGCCCCGGGATATACGCATCGGCATCCAGGTCCGGAGGTCTGGGTGTCAGTTCCAGTTCCTGCGGCTGATTCAACCCGGCAACGACCTCCGAGCCGGGATCCACGGCATCCGAACCGAAGGGGAAGACACCGGTCAGAAGGGCAATTGCCAGAAGTCCGACAACGCCGGTCAACGATCCCCAGATCAGAGCCGGCGACCACCAGGCCTTCTTCTTCGGCACCTGCTTTTCCTCGATCCGTTCATGTACCCGCAAAAGGAAATTATTCCAGTATGCCGGATGGGGCTCCGAAGGGCCGGGCACCCGGCTGAGCAGAGCATGCAGTTCCTGCACGTCCCGCTCGATCACATCATCCATCCTGTTCATCTCGTACTCCTCGCTATTCAGCTTCTTTCCCATAGTTCAATCGTTCCAGCTGTCGGCAAACGCCGTCGGTGTATGGCCGCTATACTTTCGTGTATGATTTTCCTGCTTCCTTTCCGGTTCCGCTACAGATCGTCCTCATCCTCTCCGATCAATCCATCGGCATTCTCGATATTCAGACTACCGTGGTTCTCCTTCACATAGGCCGCCACTTTCTTGACGGCATGGTGAAAGTTTGCCTTCAACCCCCCGACGGTCGTACCGAGAATCGAGGAGATCTGCTCGTAGGGCATCTCATCATAATACCGCATGATAAAGACTGCCCGCTGCTTCTCCGGCAGTGTCCCGATCGCCTCTTCGATCAGCGACACATTCTCCCGACGCATCATCTTCTTGTCCTGATCGGCATCCTTCGAAAGGAAGGGAAGATAATCGTCCAGATCGACCGCATTGCGAACCTTCTGTTTACGAAGGTGATTGATCGAAAGATTAACGGCTATACGATAGAGCCAGGTATAGATGTTGGAGTCTCCGCGGAATCCCTCCAGGGCCGTATAGGCCTTCACGAAAACATCCTGGGCAATATCGTCGGCATCCTCATGGCGCTTGACCATGCGTCGTGCAACCCAGTAGATTCGCTTCTGATATCTGCGGACCAGTTCGTTGAACATGCGTTCCTTCTGGCCCGAGTGATAGAGTTCAAGAAGCTCCTTGTCGTCGAGTTCGACCATATTGCCCTTGCTTGC
>CAMLOB010000306.1 GCA_946481475.1 uncultured Chlorobiota bacterium
CAGCATGCGGGGAATCTTGATCAGGTCCCCGGCAAAATCGTTCACTGCGTCAATGATGTCCCGAAGCGAAATCCCCCCGAGGAGGTTGGCGTCCAGCGCCTCATCGAAGAAACTTGTGGGATCGAATTTTCCGCTGGTAATCTCATCGATCTTTCCCCCGACCGTACCGAGCGAGCGGGAAAGCCCGGCGATATTCAGGTTCGGCGTCGCAAGGCCTCCGGCCTTGTCGGCGTTGGTGTTGAAGGAGAGTTCGACGGTATCCTTCAGCTTTGCGAAGACCTGTCCCTTGTTTGCGTTCCCTTCAATGCCGTGCTTGTAGTAGGTGTCGTGCAGTTCGATCGCCTGGAAGGCGGAAGTGCCGGTGATCTGCTCGACCGCGTCGACGCGAACACGGGTCTCGGCAAAGGCCGGATAGAAGTAGGGCTGGTCGGCGTTGTAGAGGTCGTCGTTGTTCCTGTTGTTCGTGCTGCCGGTCCCGGCGGCCACCTTCGGCAGGGCGTCGGGATTGTTCGTCGACTTCGTGTTCGATGTCGGAACGTCGACCGTAAACTCCACATAGTCGGTCTCGAAGGCGGTATCCCCGGTCTTCTCGCTCGGTGCGTATGCGATCGTCTGACCGTAGACTTCCCGCGTTTTCCGGTCGGCATTGTACGTGCCGAGAACCGCCTGCGTCACCGAGTAGTCGAACGCCTTCTTGTTGTTGACGAAGGCCAGCGGTGTGGAGAATTCGGTCAGGTTCCCGTCCCAGTCCTCGGCCACAACGTTGAAGAGAAAATCTTCCTCGTCGACCACCGGCCAGAAGGCTTCGTCACCGTAACCGGAGATCTTGCTGATCCCCTGATCGGGCTGGTCAAGATTCGGCGTGATCAACGTCGTCAGCCGAACCGTCCGGAACGGCGTGCGCCGTCCGTCATAAGGCTGGGCAAGAGAAGGATACTCTTTCAGCGGTTTGCGAACGACGATGTACATCCGCTGGTACATGTAGGCGATGTAGCCGTGGCGACCGAACTTTCTGATCTTCCGTTCGGTGATCTTGATCAGCGAGGCGCGGTTGCCGAAGGGGAACAGAAAACCTTTGTAGACAACCCGGACGTAGTGATCCCGTCCCATCGTCCCGCGATGCCGCCACTCCTCGATGCTCGTGTCCGGCGGCGGCTCCCAGGTTCCCCGCGTGTTCATCCAGGCGCCGAGCGGACTCAGCATCAGACTGTCGACCGCGACAGGTTCGGGCGGGTTGTTCTTGCTTCCGTCGCCGACCGGATACTTGAAGTTGGCGCTCAGGTGGACAAGTTCGTGCCGGTCGCGACTGTTCAGACTCATCCGGAACGGAAAGTTGTTCGAGGCCGGTCCGTTGGACGGATCGGCCTGAAAATCGGGAGACCAGACGGCCCGGACGGTCCGGTAGTAGTCATCGTGCTCGTCAATTGCTCCGGTCGACTTCCGGACGCCGAGCCGGGTATGCCACAGCTCGGTCCGTCCGTTGTGCGTCACCGGCGTTGTGGAGTGGGCCCAGCCGGAATAGATATGCGGGGAGAGAATCAGCCGGTAAGGGGTCTCGATTGCGGTATGATGCTCCTTCGGCTTGATGATCTCCGGCTTCATCGCCGCCAGGTTCAGGTAGAGATCGAACTTCGCCGCGACGTTTTCGGTCTTCAGCACCGAAAGCTGTTCCGGGTCGGCCTGCACCGAAGGGTTGTCGGCCATGACCTGGGACTTCAGGTTGATCGATCTGTTTGCATTCCCCGCCCCCCCTTCCGTCGCGGCCACATACCCCCGCTTCAGCGTGATGTTGGAATATTTCGTTCTCTCGGTCCGGGCTTCGGCACCTCCTCCGTCCGGCGCGATCATCCGATTGATCGCCTTCCCTTTCCCCCCCATGTAGACGTTGGAGATCTTTCCCTTGATCGCCTCGTTCAGATTCAATATCGAACCGATCGACGGAGATGGAGGTGGCGGCGGCGGAAGGGCCGATGGGACAACGCTCGGCGTCAGCGACGACCAGTCGAGAAGATCGGCCAGCGTATAGGGGAGTTGCGTCATGCCGGAGGGGAGGCGGAAAGCCAAACGACTTGGTCCGGCAATCCGGTGTTCGATCGGGGGGAGATCCGGATCCTCGTTTCCCCCCGCAGGCTCCTCCATGTTCTCCGGAATCTGATCGGTATTGTTCGCGTCGTTCTTTGAGGCTTCCTGTGCCTCATCGGCCTCCCAGTAGGCCCGCTCCGCAATGTTCTGCGGCGGAAAGTGGACGACCAGATAGGGGATGTTCGTCGTCGTGTTCCCGGCCGCAATGATGGTTGCCGGTCCGTTGACCTGTCCGATCTGTTGCGAGACAGGAGGGGCGGCAATGATGTTGATCGATGTCGTCTGCTGCGTTGCGGCAAGCTCCGTGATGTTGAGCTGGTATCCCTTCGTCTTCCCCTTCGATCCGCTCCCGGTCTTGATCTGCAGGTTGATGAACTCGAACCCGAGATAGAGCATGTCGGCCGGACGAAGAACCCAGATGACGCTGCTCAGCGGGAAGGTGACGACGGCTTCCTTTTCCTCTTCCAGAACCACATCCCCTTCCTCTTCGTCGGGATCGGGAATGTCGGGAACGCCGGGGGGAAAAGCGCCGGTCGGAGTCTTTTCCGGTTCGATGCGTTCGCGGAAGAAATGGAGTCGCGTCGGACGCCGGGGCTTTGCCGGTTGAACGACGGCCCCTTTCAACGGCAACGAGGCGGCGATGAGGCTGGGTGCGCAGACCATCGACTCCACCACACCCCCTCTTCCCTGCAATTCAAAGACCCCTTCCCGCTCACCCCGACCCAGCTTCAGCCCCAGTCCTTCGGTCCGCATCGACACCGGTTTCTCCGGATAGTCGGCAACCAGCAGGGTAGTGTTCTCCTGCGGACCGAACTCGACGGCGTAGCGGGGAATCTCCAGCGGCAGAACGAAGGGAGTTCCATCCGGCGTCTTCAGATTTCCCTGCGGTACGAATGCAACTCCTCCTTTTGCGGAATCACTCCCCTCCTCCGCACCCTTCCCCCCTTCTGCGATCAATGCAACGGACCGGGATCCCCGTTTCGTCTCCTCAGCCTCGACAATGATGGTGTCAAACGCATTGGTTCGGGCGACGAGATGCCATGCTGTTGCGCTATCCGCCTCAGGAGTAATCAGCCACTCCCTCTTCCCCCGAACCAGCGTAACGGTGGAGCGGAGATCGGCCGGATGCTCGACGATTCCGGGAGCGCCATTCTCCGGAAGACCGAACGCAAAGCTGTCGGCAACCAGGGGCGTCGGACCGAGTCCCTGCAATTGCAGCAGTTTCTCCCCTTTGACGTTCAGACTCCAGTCCGGACGGAAGGCAGCCTCTCCCTCACCGTCAAGGAGGAGATCGCCGGACCGACCCAGATGACAGATCCGGTTGTTCAGATGGACGGTTGAGCGGAGGGGTTCCAGACCAAGCAACCATTTCTCGAACGATCCCTTGCCGCGAAACCGACCGAAATCTGCAGAAAAGCGGATACGCGAGC
The DNA here is from genome assembly GCA_946481475.1 of uncultured Chlorobiota bacterium. Next base: position 3,513 of record CAMLOB010000306.1, read on the forward strand.
CGGTCACACCGCGACGAATCTCACATTCGAAGTCGAGAGGAATATCGGTCCCAGGACGTCGGGCCTTGTGCAGGGAGAGAAGAATACGCCGGTCGTTCCGGTCGATTTTCAGCGAAGGATTTCCGGCAAAGCGATCGAGGTCAATCACCCAGCGTTCAACTCCGCCGAGGAGGAAGGCAAGCCGACGCTCATCTCCCCGCATCTCGAAGTCGCCTGAGAGGGCGACCCGGGCGCTCTTCAATCCCGGAGAGGAACCGAGAACGGCCAGACCGGAGAGACCGATCATACGACGCCTCGACATCGGAAAATGCTTGCCTGAAAGGGCTTCACCAACCGCTTCATGCGGAGTTGAAGGCAGAGTCGACAATCGGTTCCGCAGCAATGCGAAACGGTTCAACCGGGAGCTGGACATCGCGGCCTCCGTAGAGGTTGTGTACTGGCAGGCGTGGCAGGGAGAAATATAACAGGCTTTTGCACCGCGGCACAAGAGTTTCCGGGAATTTTATTTTGGAGGGTGAGGTTTTCAGCGATCAGGGATGAGCTTTCAGCAGTCAGCTATCAGCTTTGCGGCTTTGCTCCTTGCGTCCTTTGCATGAGCTATCAGCAGTCAGGAGTGAGCTTTGAGCTTTCAGCAATGAGCTTTGAGCCTTCAGCTTTCAGCAGTCGGTTTCAAGGCGAATTGATCCTGACTCTCGACTCTTGACTCCTGCCCCCGACTCTCCCATCACGCTCCGCTTCCGTAATTTCAGGCAAGGATATTTCCATGAACGACGTGATCATCATCGGCGGGGGAATCGGCGGCCTGGTCGCAGCAGTTGCCCTGCAGCAAGTCGGAATTCGTGCGGACGTTTACGAACAGGCGTCGGAGTTGCGGGAGGTGGGGGCGGGTTTCACGATCTGGTCAAACGCGATCAAGGCGTTGCGCCGTATCGGACTGGATGAGATGACGGTTGCAGCCGGATCCGTCCTGCGGAGGATCCACACGCTTTCGCCGAAGGGAGAGGTGATCGACTCCGAAGATATGGAGCCGATCTACCGTTCGGCCGGTGCCCCCTCGGTCTGCATCCACCGGGCGGACCTGCAACGCATTCTGGCCGACCGGCTGGACCCCGACCGGATTCATGTGGGGAAAGAACTTGTCGGACTGGAACGAAAGGAAAAGACCGTCCTCCTCCGCTTTGCCGACGGGACCGAAGAGGAGGGGAAGATCGTTATCGGCGCGGACGGGATTCACTCGGTTGTCCGACGGGAACTCTTCGGTCCGGAAGACCCCCGCTACTCCGGATACTACTGCTATCGCGCTCTGACCGGAGCCGATCTTCCTGAAGAGGAAGCGATCTTCGGCATGCAGCCGGGAGCACAGCTCGGATTTTTTCCGTTCGGTCGGAAGGGAGAAGTCTACTGGTTTATCTGTCCGAACGATGCGGAACGGAAATTGAGCCGCTCGGAGATCGATCACCGGAAGGTTCTGGAATCGACGGCCACGCATCTTCCGCCCCATCTTGCAGAGATCATCCTTCGCACCCCGATTGAAGATCTGATTATCGGCGAGGCGTTCGACCGTCCGCCACAAAAGGAGTGGGGTCGGGGACCGGTGACGCTGCTCGGGGATGCGATTCACCCGACGACACCCAATCTGGGACAGGGGGCCTGTATGGCGATCGAGGACGGCATCCTCCTGGCCGACGAACTCCGGCAACATGGCGACCGTGTTGCGGGATTGCGGGCCTACGAAGCGAAGAGAAAAAAACGAACGGCAATGATCACTCGCGCATCGCAGCGCGTCGGCAGGATCTACCAATCCGAAAATCCGATCATCATCAACCTTCGAACCCTGATGTTCAGGTCCCCGGCAGCCGGATGGATCGGACGGAGCGTACAGCGGAAGTTACTGGAGTATGAGGTGCCGGAGTTGGGTTGAGAGTCGCGGTAGCCGTCGGTCTTCAGCCGACGCGGGAGGCCCGGAGGATGGCGAGGGATCCGGTGCAGAGTCGAAGCGAGGGAGTTGAATGGTTGGGGGTTTGATAGTTCAATAGTCAAGAGTCGCGGTAGCCGTCGGTCTTTAGCCGACGCAGGAGGCCCGGAGGAT
>CAMLOB010000307.1 GCA_946481475.1 uncultured Chlorobiota bacterium
CATGTCCCAAATTTGCGATATTTTCCCCTTACCCACTCAGTTCGCCGATGACCCCAAATTTCTTCTTGAGGTAATCATTGTTCTTTACATAGTTTTAGTTGATGGATAATAAAAGCCTCCCTGCATTGTTGGCCAACGGATTGCGGGATAGTCGAAGGACTTTGTGGAGTATTCGAGAGGGTTCAGGACACACACCAACAGATACCTTCTGTAAAGAAAAAGGTATTGTTTTTTTTTTTTGCCAATTCCAATTAATTCTTTGTAATAAAAAATCGAGTATATATCTATACTGTGTCGGCTATGAACTATAGTGTTTTGCCCTCTTCTTTAACCCTCCTCCGCTTTGAGTAATGCAAGCCTGAGACATGAGAGTGGCGCAAAACGCAATCCACCGAGGAGTACGCAAAGCATGCTCCTGAGAGCTGACCTCACAAACACTTCTCTCCATCAACTCTCACAACTCTTCCCGCAAATGCTCCGCCGTCAGGCTCTTCTTGCTTCGGGCTACTTTTTCGGGGGTGCCGGCGGCGACGATCCGGCCGCCGTGTTTGCCCCCGCCCGGACCCAGATCGATGATGTGGTCGGCACATTTGATCACGTCCAGATTATGCTCGATCACCACCACGGTGTTCCCCTTCTCCACCAGCGAATCCAGCACCTTCAGGAGCATCTTTACGTCTTCGAAGTGGAGTCCGGTCGTCGGTTCGTCCAGCAGGTAGAGGGTGCTGCCGGTCCCGACCTTCGAGAGCTCCGTCGCCAGCTTCACCCGCTGCGCCTCGCCGCCGGAGAGTGTGGTGGCCTGCTGGCCGAGACGGATGTAGCCGAGTCCGACCTCGTGGAGCGTCTTCAGCTTCCGTTTGATGCGTGGAATGTCCTTGAAGAATTCCAGCGCCTCGGTCACCGTCATCCCGAGCACGTCGGCGATCGACTTCCCCTTGTACCTGACCTCCAGCGTCTCCCGATTGTATCGTTCTCCGCCGCAGACTTCACATTCCACGTAGACATCGGGCAGGAAGTTCATCTCGATCTTCTTCATCCCGTCGCCGCTGCACTCCTCGCAGCGTCCCCCCTCCACGTTGAAGCTGAAGCGTCCCGGTGCATACCCCCGGATCTTCGACTCCGGAAGTTCGGCGAAGAGGTCACGGATGAAGGTGAACAGGCCGGTATAGGTCGCCGGGTTGGATCGGGGCGTCCGGCCGATCGGCGCCTGATCGATGTCGATGATCTTGTTGACGTTCTCCAGTCCGCTGATGCTTTTGTGGGGGAGCGGAACCAGCGTGCTGTTCTTGAAGAAGCGCCGGTGGAGGGCCGGGTAGAGGGTCTCGTTGATCAGCGTCGATTTGCCCGAGCCGGAGAGTCCGGTGATGCAGACCAGCAGGCCGAGCGGAACCTTCAGGTCGACATTCTTCAGGTTGTGTCCGCTGGCCCCCTTCAGCACGATCTCCAGTCCGTTCCCTTCCCGCCGCTTCTCCGGCGTCTCGATCTCCCGCTCGCCGGTCAGATACTGAAAGGTCAGACTCCGGTCGATCTCCACCGGATGGGTCACCCCTGCGGCCCACGTTCCGCTGGAGGTCGCTCCGTTCGATCCGGAACTCTTCTTTCCCTTCTTTCTTCGCTGAATGAACTGTTCCGGCGGGGCCGCACCGATCAGCTCTCCGCCAAGCTCTCCGGCTCCCGGACCGAGGTCGATCACGAAGTCGCTCGATTCGATCATCTCCCGGTCGTGCTCCACCACCAGAACCGTGTTGCCGATGTCCCGCAGCCGCTTCAGCGACTCGATCAGTTTTCTGTTATCGCTCTGGTGAAGTCCGATCGACGGTTCGTCCAGCACGTAGAGGACGCCGCTCAGTTGCGAGCCGATCTGCGTTGCCAGCCTGATCCGCTGCGATTCGCCGCCGGAAAGGGTCCGGGCCGAACGGTCGAGCGTCAGGTAGTGGAGGCCGACCTCCAGAAGAAAGCCGAGACGGGAGGTAAGCTCCCGGATAATCGGTCCGGCGATCATTCTCTGCCGGTCGTTCAGATCCAGTCTTTCCAGTCCCTCCATCGCCTCATCGATCGGAGGGGAGACAACGTCGTGGATATTCTTTCCATCGATCAGTACCGCAAGGCTCTCCTCGCGCAGACGTTGACCGTTGCAGGTGGGACAGAGAGTTGCGCTCATGAAGGGGGCGTAGCGTCGCCGTGCGGCGTCGGAGGTCTGCACCCCCTGTTCCATCGTGCCGATCACTCCTTCGAACCGGTGGACGTACTTCTTTGTCTTGCCGTTCGGATAGGTATAGATCACGTCGAACTTCTTCGTCCCACCCCCGTGCAGCAATGTCTTCAATGCCTTGTCGGGATAGTCCTCCAGCGGTGTCTTCTCGTCCAGACCGAACTCGCGGAGAACGGCACCGACCTGTGCCCAGAGCCAGTTGCGGCGGGGCTTGCCGAGGGGAACGATCCCCTCCTGCATCAGCGAGCGGCTTTTGTCCGGCATGATCAGATCCAGTCCGAAGCCGAACGACTCCCCGAGTCCGTCGCAGTCGGGACAGGCACCGTAGGGTGAGTTGAAGGAGAAGGAGTTCGGTTCCGGTTCGTCGTAACTCCGGTTGCAGTTCGGACAGGCCAGCTTCTCGCTGAAGAGGGCCTGCTCTTTCGGATCATCCCAGTCGGCGATGAAGAGCGTCCCCTCGCCGAACCGGAGTGCGGTCTCTATCGAACCGAACAGTCTGGAGCGCCCTTCTTCCTCCACCGCAAGCCGGTCGACCACGATCTCCACGTCATGAATTTTGTAGCGGTCGAGCTGCATCCCCGGCTCGACCTCCCGGAACTCTCCGTCGATCCGTACACGGGTGAATCCGTCCCGCATGATCTTCTCGAACAGCTCCCGGTAATGTCCCTTGCGGCGACGGACTACCGGTGCAAGGACGGCGATTCGTTTGCCGGAGAACCGTTCGACGACGGCATCAAGGATCTGGTCGACACTCTGGCGGACGACCGGGATGCGGCAATCGACGCAGTGCTGCACGCCGACGCGGGCGAAGAGGAGGCGGATGAAATCGTAGATCTCGGTGACGGTCCCGACGGTGGAACGGGGGTTGTTCGAGATCGTCTTCTGCTCGATCGAGATGGCCGGACTGAGTCCTTCGATCAGTTCCACGTCCGGACGTTCCATCATCCCGAGAAACTGACGTGCGTAGGGGGAGAGACTCTCGACGTAGCGGCGTTGTCCCTCGGCATAGATCGTGTCGAAGGCGAGGGAGGATTTCCCCGAGCCGGAGAGTCCGGTGATCACCGTCAGCGTGTCGCGGGGGATCGTGACGTCGATCTTCTTCAGGTTGTGCTCTGCGGCTCCGCGCACCACGATCGTCTCCATGCCGATGAAATCTTCCTTCGGCATCGGAGCGCTGGAACCCTGCAGCTTGTTAGATTTGTTCGATCTACGTGTCTTGGCCGAAGCCTCTGGTGTTGTCGGCATCTATGTAAGTCCTTACGGAGTCAGGTACGGTCCTGCGGAAAATCAGCTTTCAAGTGGAAAGAACCTGACAAGTTAAAGTCGGAAGGGTACAGGAACCAAGACGATATCGGACCGGTCACACACTGTAGTGTGATCGTAACCCCGACGAGGAACTTCTGCATATTCAATTGACGGTATAATCAACAGACAGCGAGGGAAACAGCATGAACAAACGGACATCGCATACCATACGCCTGGCTTTCTACAGCCTGGCGATTCTTCTTGCCGGAAGCTTCATTCTTGCCGGGTGCGGCGAGGACGATCCGGTGGCGCCGCCGAAGGACTACGGCTTCTCGCCGGTCACCTTCCTGCATGTGAACACGGGGCTGCCGACCGGGGTGACCTTCCTCTGGGGGGACAGCACGCCCGTCAGTTCGCAGAGCCCGATCTACGGCGAGTTTTTCAAAGCGACGGTGCCGAACGGGGAGAGTCAGAAGTATACGGTCAAGGGACTGGACGGCAGCACGCTGGCGACCACGACCGGGGCACACGATTCCAGTCAGTACGCAACGGTGATCTTTTCCGGAAACGTCGATCAGCGAGAGGTCTTCGTCGCTTCGACAAAGAAGATCAATCCTTCGGGGGGGAAAGTGGCCGTCCGCTTTGTTCATGCCGCCCGGGATGCCGGACCGCGTGCGCTGAAGATCGGTTCGCCGGATGGTGCGCCGATCGCCTCGAACATCGCCTACAAGGGGTCCAGCGGTGCCTACATCTCGATCAACGCCGATACCGACGTCCTCTCGATTGTCGACGATTCCGAAGCGAAGGATCCGATCAACATCCCGGTCAACCTCACCGTCGGCAAGGCCTGGACGGTGATCTTCCACGGGTCGGAGAATGCCGTGAATCCCGAGTACCGGTGGAAGGCGACCCTGATCGCCGACGAGTAAGGGGAAGGAGAACAAGAGGGAAGCCGGATCAGGGAGATAGGGAAGTCTTCCGATCACGTCCCCGACAGGGGACAGGTTTTGACTGCAATCATCGCCGTCCTCCCGATTCTTCGGGAGGACGGTTCTTTTTTCCGGACGATCTCTTGCTCACCTCCGCTTCACTCCGTATACTTTCCATCCGCCGAATCCCGACTGCGGGGAGGAGTTGCCGGCTGTCTGAGGGGGGGATCCCTGCGATGACCCTGACGGGTTTCCGGGCGAGATTAACCTACCGAACGATGAACCGAATTAACGGAGGACAACGTGGCTGCTGAATTTGAATCCGGAGCAATCCGCAACGTTGTGTTGGCCGGACACGGAGGGGCCGGCAAAACCACGCTCGCCGAGGCGATGCTCTTCGCCGCTGGGGAGACCAACCGCATGGGATCGGTCGAGGACGGCTCGACGGTCAGCGATTACCACAAGGATGAGATCGACCGCGCACACTCGCTGGTCCTCTCCATTCTGAACGCAACCTGGAAGGGACACAAGCTGAATATTCTGGACGGGCCGGGCTATCCCGATTTTATCGGCGATATGAAGTCGGCCGTTCGCGTTGCCGACACGATGGTGATGGCCGTTGACGCTTCGGCCGGCGTCGGTTTCGGCGCCGACTCGGCGTGGAAGTTTGCCGAGGAGTCACGCATTCCGGTCCTCTTTACTCTGACAAAGGTTGCCACCGAGCAGGCACATTTCGAGGAGACCCTGACATATCTGCGCGAACACTTCTCGCGGGACATCGTTCCTCTGGAATATCCGGTCTACAAGGACAAGGCTCTGACCGGCATGGTCAATATTCTCTCGATGCAGTACATGACGTTCTCCGACGACGGCAGCGGCAAGCATACCGACAGCGGCGACATTCCGGATGATGTGCAGGCCCGGTGCAGCGAGCTGCGCGAGGGGTTGGTCGAGACGCTGGCCGAGTCGAGCGAGGAGTTGATGAATGCCTACTTCGAGAACGGGAGTCTGACCGACGAGCAGATCGGAACCGGAGTGAAGGCGGCCCTGATGCAGCGCCGCATTTTTCCTCTCTTTGCCGTTTCAAGCACGAAGAATGTCGGCGTGACTCCGCTGATGGATTTCCTGGTCGACTATTGCCCGAGTCCGCTGGACATGCCGGCACCGATTGCTGCGAAGTCCGGAGTTGAGGGGGGAGTGGAACTTT
>CAMLOB010000308.1 GCA_946481475.1 uncultured Chlorobiota bacterium
CGAATGTGGGGGGAATTACCTGGAGTCTGGCCGGGAACACTGGAACCGTACCCGGCACGGATTTCCTGGGGACGACGGACGCCACCGCACTTCATCTGTATGTCAACAGCGGATCGTCCAACGGCCTGATTCTGAACACGAACGGGAGCGTGCAGCGGAATATCGGCGGGGATGCACGGGGGGACAATGCGGTCGATATGCAGATCAGGCGCGATTCCCTCTATGCCGTTGCTTCGGGGAGCAATGCAAGCATCGGCGGGGGTCGGAACAACACTGCTTCCGGCTTGGATGCAACGGTCTCCGGCGGCTGGAACAACATCGTGAGCGGTGCGGAAGCCACCGTCGGTGGCGGGCTTGATAACGTCGCTTCGGGCCACCGGTCGACGATCGGCGGAGGCAGGGAAAACGTGACGTCGGGTCAGAACACAACGATCGGCGGAGGTTTCGGCAATACCGCGTCATCCGGACGAGCGACGGTTGCGGGGGGGAACGACAACACAGCCTCAGGGACCGCCGCCGCCATCGGCGGCGGCATCAACAACACCGCAGCCGGCGGATACAGCGCAATCCCCGGAGGAAGCTGGCTGACTCTGGACGCCTCCTCTTCAAACAGCTTCGGTTTTCTTGGAGGAACCTCCGGCTCGAACGCAATGACCATATCCGACTCGAACGTCGCGGTGTTCGGGAACGTGGATCTCTGGTTGGCGAACAACGATACGGCAGCGCGTCAGTTACGATTCTATGAAGCGGAGAGCGACACCGGAACATTCCCGAGCGGTACCAACTACACGAGCTTCCGGGCCCAGGCACAGACGGCCGATGTCGAGTATCTCCTCCCGGCAGCAGCAGGTACTGTCGGCCAGCAACTGACGATCTCCGCGGTTGCGGGAACACAGGTGACGCTCGGCTGGGCAGCGGCATCCGACAGGGCAAAGAAGATCGGCTTCCTGACGCTGAGCGGTGAACATGTTCTTGAGAAGTTTCGCGGTCTCGATCTTGGAACGTGGCGGTACGATCCTGCTATCGATCCGAAGGGGACGCGTCACTACGGCATCATGGCGCAGGACTTCCACGCGGCGTTCGGCAGCGACGGGTTGGGAGAGATCGGCACTGACACGACGGTGACGGATCTGGATCTGCACGGCGTTTCGTATCTGGCAATACAGGGACTGGAGGAGAGGACGGCCGGGAACAGCGGGAGGATCCGCGAACAGGGGGGGGAGATCGAAGAACTCAAGGGAGAGTTGGAGAGTGTGCGGTTGCGGAACATGGAGCAGGCCGGGGAGATCGAAGAACTCAAGGGGGAGCTGGAGAGTGTGCTGTTGCGGAGCAAGGAGCAGAGCGAACAGATCGAGAGTCTGCGCCGAATGATCGAAACGATGCGGGAAGAACAATCCCGATAGTGCAGATTCCTGCGGGAAATCGTCATTGCAGGGTGGTCTTCCGACACAGACGATCGCGAGTGCACCGGCAGGTCCGCTTGCTTCCGGAGCCTGCACCTTCGTACCTTCAGAAGTTTCCGGAGGAAGTGCTCTCGCAGAGTTGATTTGTTCCATCAGACAATCAGACCAGTATGCATACGGTGTTGTTCTTTCCGATCGGGCCACGGCGCCGTTCTGCGCTGCTGCAAACGCACTCTCTCACACGAATCCGTGCGTTCATCTTCTTCCTCGGGGTGTTCGGACTCCTTCCGGCATTCCCTGCCGTCGCCCAGGATCGCGACTTACGCGCGGAGCGCATCGTCATCGACGACGATGCCTCCGACGGTACCACAAATACGATGACCATCCAGACGCCGAATCCGCTCGGTCGGGATGTGGTACTGACGATTCCGGATCTCGGCACCGATTCGGCGCAGTTCCTGCTGGTGCCGACCGGGAGTGGGGGAACATGGCTGCTGGGGGGAAACGCCGGAACGTCGTCCGGCACGAACTTCCTTGGAACGACCGACGGGACGGCGCTGCATCTGTACGTGAACGGCGGATCCTCGAACAGCCTGATCCTGAATACCAACGGCAGCATTCAGCGCAGTGTCGGTGGCGACTCCCGTGGAACGGAGGCCGTCGATTTGCAGCTCGGCAGGGCTGGCGCCTTCCAGGTAGCCTCCGGATTTCGGGCAACCATCGGAGGGGGCGGGGACAACACCGCATCGGGAAATCGATCGACGATCTCCGGCGGTACCGGCAACGTCGCTTCGAGTAGTTTGTCGACGGTGTCGGGTGGTGCGAATAACAGGGCTGCGGGCAATCTGTCCACGATCGGAGGTGGCGGCGAAAACGCTGCGACGGGAGATCAGTCGACTGTCGGCGGAGGGCAGCGCGATACAGCGTCGGGAGCGTATGCGACGGTTGGAGGAGGACAGCGCAATGTCGCGTCGGGAGCGTATGCAACGGTCGGAGGAGGAGAGAGCAATGTTGCTTCGGGAGAGCATTCGACAGTCGGTGGTGGAGATGACAATACTGCTTCGGGTATCTACGCCACGGTTGCAGGAGGCTTGAGCAATACCGCTGCAGGCGACCACTCCGCAATTCCCGGCGGTCGGCTTCTGGTACTCGATACCGCTGCCGTCGGAAGCTTCGGTTTTCACAGCGGGACCGCCGGTATGACGATCAACACACCCGGCGTCGCGGTCTTCGGCAACACCGATCTCTGGCTGGCGAACAACGACAACTCGGCACGTCGTCTCCGCTTCTATGAAGCGAATAACACTTCAGGCATTTTCCCCCCTGCCACTACCTTCCACACCTCGTTTGAGGCAGGAGATCAGACGGCCGATATCCGCTATATACTCCCCCGTTCCACGACGGCAACACTGACGGCTCAGGAAGGCTTGTTGCAATACGATGCCGCCACCGGGCAACTCAGTTGGCTTGATCCGGCTGCCATTACTTCTCCTCAGGCATCCTGGTCCCGTCTCGGCAACGCAGGAACCAACCCGCTCACAAACTTCATCGGTACCACAGATGCTGTCGCATTCCACATACGCACGGGCAACAATGATCGGCTGATCTTCAACACGAACGGGAGCATTCAGCGTGATGCTGGTGGAAACGCCCGCGGAGCAAACGCGATCGATTTGCAAACTGACCGGAATAATGTGGATCAGGTAGCATCCGGCCTGAACTCAGGCATCGGGGCGGGAGTACGCAACAAGGCTTCGGGTGATATGTCAACCGTCGGCGGAGGGCAGGAAAACGTTGCATCGGATAAATGGACGGTGGTGGGCGGCGGGCGAAGGAACGTAGCGACGCTTTCATGGGCAACGGTCGGCGGCGGAGACGAGAACACGGCCTCCGGTGATTACTCATTTGTTGGCGGGGGTTTTCAAAACACCGCTTCCAATACGTATGCGGTGGTTGGGGGAGGTTTTGACAACGTTGTATCGGCAGGTGGGTCAACGGTCGCCGGGGGAGTGAGCAATACCGTATCGAAAGCTTTCTCCACCATTGGAGGAGGCGAAGGCAACACCGCCTCGGAAGAGTGGACAACGGTTGCAGGGGGGAAGAGCAACAGAGCGTCGGCGGTGAGCGGGACGGTCGGAGGGGGAAAGGGGAACACCGCATCGGGAGAGTTATCAACGGTCGGAGGGGGAGGAATCAATACGGCTTCGGGGTTCCGATCGACGGTTGGAGGAGGGGAAAAGAACACGGCGTCGGGAACAAGTTCGACGGTTGCCGGAGGAGATGCGGACACCGCTTCGGGAGTCCGGTCAACGGTCGGAGGAGGGGGCAACAACACCGCATCGGGTGAATACTCAACGGTCGCCGGGGGACAGTCGAACACAGCGTCGGGTGAACGCTCAACGGTGGCGGGAGGTCAGTCGAATCTCGCATCGGGCCGATGGGCGGGCGTGGGTTCGGGGGAGAACGACACCGCTTCGGGTCTCTATGGGTGGATCGGAGGAGGTTCGGAGAACACCGCATCCGGCGCATGGACCGTGATCGGAGGAGGTCAGTTCAACGATGCTTCCACAACGGTTGCAACGGTTGGAGGGGGTGGTGGTAACAATGCCTCGGGTTTCGGGGCCACGATTGCCGGCGGGATATTCAGTAGCGCGACGGCGGAGAATGCAACGGTCGGAGGAGGGCGGAGCAATATCGCTTCGGGCATTGCAGCCACAATCGGAGGAGGAGGGAGCAACACCGCTTCGGGGTCTGCCTCAACGATCGGAGGGGGTGAGGACAACAAGGCGTCGGAACAGTATGCGACGGTCGCAGGGGGGAAGAACAACAGAGCGTCGGCGAAGAGCGCGACGGTAGGAGGAGGAGAGGCCAACACCGCGCCTGGCATGTATTCAACCGTTCCCGGGGGGAACGCGAACACCGCCGGGGGTGAATTCGGGACGGTTGGCGGAGGGTTCAACAACAAGGTGTCGAAGGCATGGGCCACGATTGCAGGAGGAGACGGCAACACCGCATCGGGACTGTGGGCAACAGTTGCAGGGGGGGGGCTCAACATCGCTTCGGGTCTGGCAGCCACGATTGGGGGGGGGGAAACGAACACGGTATCGGATCGGTGGGGAACGATCGGAGGAGGGAAGGGCAACACTGTTTCGGGTGAGTATGCCACGGTCACCGGAGGGTCCGGCAACAGCGCGTCGGGTCTCTATGCGTGGATCGGAGGAGGTTCGGAGGACACCGCATCCGGCGCATGGAGCGTGATCGGAGGAGGTCGGTTCAACGACGCTTCCGGAACGGTTGCAACGGTTGGGGGGGGGCAAACAAACACCGCCGCCGGATATGCCTCGGCAATTCCGGGCGGCTTCGGACTGACGCTTGACGCCAATGCGGACATGAGCTTCGGATTCCTGGGTGCGGACACCGTCGCGAACCGCATGACGATCAGCTCCTCCAACGTCGCCGTCTTCGGCAACGTCGATCTCTGGCTGGCAAACAACGACAACGCCGCGAGTCAGATACGGTTCTATGAAGCGTACAACACCGCCGGAGCCTTCCCGAACGGCACCAACTACACGAGTTTCCAGGCGCAGGCCCAGACGGCCGACATCGAGTATATCCTGCCCGCTGCCGCCGGCACCGTCGGACAGCAACTGACGATCTCGGCGGTCGCCGGAACACAGGTCACGCTCGGCTGGGCTGCCGCTTCCGACCGTGCGAAGAAGACGAATTTCCTGACGTTGAGCGGAGAAGACGTGCTGAAGAAGTTCCGGACATTCAAGCTCGGTACGTGGCGATACGATCCGTCAATCGATCCGAAGGGAACGCGACACTACGGGATCATGGCGCAGGACTTCCACGCTGCGTTCGGCAGCGACGGACTGGGGGAGATCGGTACGGACACGACGGTGACGAATCTGGATCTGCACGGCGTTTCGTATCTGGCGATTCAGGGACTGGAGGAGCGGACGGTCGGGAACAGCGGGACGATCGCCAGGCAGGCCGGACGTATCGAGGAACTCGAGGAAGAAGTCCGGAATCTACGCGCCCAGATGGAGGAGCTTCGGAGGATGATGAAGGAAAACAATCGATAGGGGGAAGGTCCGGAGGACAACCCTGTGCACAACCCCCTTTGCAGTCCGCGAGACATTGAAGACGGGACTGGTCGGTAGCGGACCCTCG
>CAMLOB010000309.1 GCA_946481475.1 uncultured Chlorobiota bacterium
GTTCTGTCCCCCCTTGCCGCCGGAACGGAAGGTCTCCATCTCCACTTCCGACGGGTTGATCTCCACCTCCACATCATCGTCGACCGACGGGTAGACGAAGACCGAGGCGAACGAGGTATGGCGTCGGGCATTCGAGTCGAACGGGGAGATACGGACCAGACGGTGAACGCCGTTCTCGCTCTTCAGGTTGCCGAAGGCATACGGGCCTCTGATCTCGATCGTCACCGATTTCAATCCGGCCACTTCCCCCTCCTGCTCGTCGAGCAAGGCCATCGTCAATCCGTTTCGTTCGGCCCAGCGCATGTACATCCGCAGCAACATCTGCGTCCAGTCCTGCGCCTCGGTCCCTCCGGCTCCGGCCTGGACCTTCAGGATCGCATCCCGCACATCATCCGGATCGGAGAGCATCCGGCGGAACTCCAGATCCTCGATCATTTTCGCCAGATTCCCGATTTCCCGCTCGACCTCCCCCTCCATCGATTCGTCCCCGGCCTCCTCGGCCAGTTCGATCAGTGCCTCGGCATCCTCCACCTTCCCCCGGGCGTCGTTCCAGCCGTCCACCCATTCCTTCCTGGCATTGATCTCCCCGATCACTTTCCGGGCCGCCTCGTTGTCGTTCCAGAAATCGGGAGCGTGCGTCTGCTCCTCAAGCTCGGCTATCTCCTTTTCCTTTCCATCGAGGTCAAAGATACCTCCTCAGCTCTCCGAGCTTGTCGTTAAGTTCTTCCAGGTGTCCTTTCTGCGATTCGAACATATTGAGTTCTTAGAGTTTCGAGTGTATAGAGTTCGTAGAGTGGGGAGCGTGTGAGTATGAGAGTCCCGTCGCAATAGGATGGGATGGAAGACATTCGATTCTTCCCCCTCACGACTTACGCCACAACCCGTAAACACGGAATTTACGAAGATCGGGGGGGAGAGAGTGTATGAGTGTGAGAGTGGGACGGGAGGCATATCGGTACACAGGGCTGATTTTCAATTTTCGCATGGCGATTGACAACTAAGCTCACGCAAAGGGCGCAAAGGACAAAGACGCAAAGCTGATAACTCATCGCTGATAGCTGATAGCTCATGGCTGATAGCTGATAACTCATCGCTGATAGCTGATAGCTCATCGCTGATAGCTGATAGCTGATAGCTGATAACTCATCGCTGATAGCTGATAGCTCATCGCTGATAGCTCATGGCTGATAGCTCATCGCTCATAACTCACCCCCACGACTCCCTCCTTCCCCTGACCGCTCATTGCTGCCCCCTCCCCCTCAGATCCCCCGATCCGGCACAAACGGACCCGGCGGCTCGAAGTCAAGGCTGCCGAAGATGTCGAACGCCTCGTGGACGCCGAAGCTGATCTCGCCAAGTTCACCCCGGTCGAAGTTCCAGCCGAAATCGACACGGACGAATCCGGAGTTGATGCTCTTGCTGTTGCCGATTCTGATACCCAGACCGGCTCCGTTGTGGAAGCGGGTGCTGCCGAAGAGTTCGGCCTGATTCCACGAACCGACAACGTCCCAGAACCCGGCGATGCCGACTTCCCACAACTCAAGATCGACCAGGGGAAACAATCGATAATCCAGATTGAACCCGAGACGATTATCCCCGAACACTTCCAGATCGCCATAGCCCCGCAGTCCTATATCGCCACGGGTTGCCGGAAGCCAGACGTAGCGGGGCCAGCGCCAGATCGCCGAAAGCTGTCCCATCACCGCAAGAACCCCCGGACCGACTTTCAATCCTCCCGAAACCGTCCCCCGAAACATCGTGAAGACGGTCTCCTTCTCCTGAAAACCGGTTCCGGCCTCGGCCTTGACGAAGGAATAGAAATCACCGGCAAGCATCGACTTGCGGACATCTCCCCCGACATAGACCGGATCGTCCGGTCCGTTGTGATGCGGAAAGAACTTGCCGATCGAGACCCGTCCCTGCGCCCCGATCGGAACCAGTCTCGGTCCGGAGAACTCGTATCCCTCAAGACGGACGTAATCCCGGCGAAGCGAGCCGATCCCGCCGAACAGACCGATGCTGTTCTCGAATGCGCGGGGATGGGGATTGCCCGATTCGAGATCGTGGCGATTGTAGGAGAGGCGCAGCGAAGCGTGGAACAGATCATCCTTGCTGTTGGAGTTGCCGTACCATCCCTCGGCATCGTATCGGAGCGATAAGCCGGTATCGGCCCGATAGGAGAGTTCGGCTCCCGGAGAACGATCCGGGAAGAAGAACCGTTCATATCCGTCGGCAATCCGGAACGCCCCTCCCCAGGCGTGGGAAGCCTGGTCGGTATAGAACGGACGACGCAGATCGACTTCCACCCGCGTCAGACGTTTCGACCAGAGGGCAAGGCTCTGCAACCGATGATGCGTTCCGAAAAAATCGGGATCCCGATACTCCGCAACGGCCCGCCAGGACGAATCCGACGGCGAGAAGAGGTCGGCTCCGAGTCCGAGCTTTTTCGCATAGCCGAACAGATTCTCCTCCACCAGCAACCATGCCGTCTCATCCTCTCCCGGCTCATCATACGGCTTCAGCACAAGCGACCATCCGTCCTCGGTCCGGGTACGGAGGATTCTGTTGAGCGAGCGGGAAGTGGCCGTGTCACCGAAATCGACCTCGAAGTCAATCCGGGCAAAAACACCCAGATCGCGCAGATAGCGGTCGAACTCATCGACGGTATGGGGCCGGACGGTATCACCCGGCGAGAAGAAAAGACGGGAACCGCGGCGGATCACCGATTCCTTTGTCAGGAAGTGGGGA
The DNA here is from genome assembly GCA_946481475.1 of uncultured Chlorobiota bacterium. The sequence goes on from CAMLOB010000309.1 coordinate 2,749, forward strand.
AGATTCGTCAATTTTTCGAACAGATCATACGGCGGGGTCGTATCGGCAATATTGACCTGGTGCAGGTAGAGGGAATCCAGAACGAACGGTGCCCGTCCCACCCCTTGTCCCCGCACCGAAAACGTGCCGACGGTCAGAAGAATCCACACAACGCTGAAAAGATGGTATAAGCCGGGATACCGATAAGAACCTGCCGTTTGTCTTCTGTCCATGATTGACGATTGCTTCGCAACAACACAAAACCGGGCGGGAGAACTCCCGCCCGGTCTCTAATCTACTCCTTCCGGAGCGGAATCTCAATCTTCTTCTTCGGTTGCGACCTCTTCGGCCGTCGGCACGCGGCGGACCACGATCTTCCTCCCCTCTATGTGAATCACCTGAATCGGCTCTCCGGCATGGATGAACTCCCCGTCGGAGATCACATCGTACTGTTCTTCGTTGATCACGGCCATCCCTGCCGGACGAAGCGTCGTCAGGGCCGAACCATACTCGCCGAGAAGCAGATCCTCCAGCGAATGTCCGGGGAGATAACCATCCCCCCCGCCGACCGATTCCCCGAAAAGGGCGAAACGTCGGAAGGCCGAGGAGTTGGGCAGGAACTTCACCATCAGCCAGACGATCAGGCCGAAGCCGACGAAGGCGCCGGCAAGCGTGTAGAGAGAAGTGGAGAAATCGTTGGCCGAGACGCCGTCGAAGCTCCCGATCAATGCCAGGAAGAGAGAGGAGACCATCAGGAGGATTCCGGAGATTCCGGCGACGCCGAAACCGGGGATGACGAAGATCTCAACGATCAGCAGAACCACACCCAGCACAAACATGGCAATCTCGATCAGCGTGGCCAGATCGGCCAGATACTGCGCTCCGAAGAAGAGAGCCAGCGACCCGACGCCGATCACCGCCACCATCCCCAGATGTCCGGTCTTGATCGCATAGAACAACCCTCCCATACCGAGCATGATCAGAATCGAACTGAGAAACGGATCGGTCAGGAACCCGACAAGCGACTCCCCCCAGTTCTTCTCTAACCGCCGGATCTCCGCATCAGGATAGCCGAAGGCGGCGGCCGCCTCCTCAACCGAACCGACCACCGTATCGCAGTATCCCAGCCTCCGGGCCTCCTCGGTCGTCAGCGTCAGGAGCTTGCCCGGCTTCTTGATCGATGTATCCCCCAGCACGATCTCCTCGTCGACCATCGCCTCGGCGATCAGCGGATTCCGTCCGTGTCTCTCGGCGGTCGAGCGCATCTCCCCCCGCATATAGCTGACCACTTTCTCCGACGCCTTCTCTCCGGTCTGGTGAACCGGCGTCACCGCCCCGATAGTCCCGCCCGGAAGCATGGCAATCCGCTCGGCCGACAGGGTAATCAACGCACCGGCGGAGATCGCCCGGGAATCGACGAAAGCGATGGTAGGTAACGGAGAGGCAAGGACGGCATCCTTGATCTGCGTGGCGACATCGACACGACCGCCGAACGTGTTGACGTGAAGCAGGATCACCCCGGAGGGATCCTCACTCGCCTCACGGATCGCCCGTTCGACATAGGCGCCGAGTCCCAAATCCACCTCGCCGGTAATCTCGATCACATAGACGGGAGTGCGGGCCTGAAGCGGATGAAGATCCGCAAGCGTCAGCAACGCCGCAACGGCGAACATTGCCGGAATAGTCAGTCGTTTCACCATGTCTCCTCCCCGTTCGATAACGGAAGATTGTGGGCATGAAATCGGATCGCGAACCCCTTACGGTCTATCGGACGGACTGTTGCGCAAGTCTCCCCCCTTCTTCTCCACCCGTCTCCATACCTCCATGAAGTTCCCCAGCGTGTCCGTCCGCCGGTAGCTCCGGAGAAGTTCCGGATCATGAAAGATACGATTCGTGTAATATTGCCAGTCGACGATATACTCGAAATTCATCGAGTCGACATATTCCGGCAGACGCCCCTCGGCGTAGGCATGAAAGGCGTCGGGATTCACCTTGCCGTCGAGATTGACCACGGTGTAGGGGAAAAGGAAACCGACCGTCCCCGACTGAAAGATCCCGACCTGTTCCTCCGGTCCGACATGTTCCTGAATCCAGTCAACCGTGTCGACCATCATGTTGGCGTAGGTGTTCGTGTAATTTCTGAAGAAGAACACGAGGCTCAGCAGGGCGGGGATGAACGGAAGGAAGAGGAGCAATCGCAATCCTCTCTCCTCTCCGGTTGTCCGCCACCAGACCGAAATCGCGGCGGCGACCAGGCAAAGAAGGACCGTTACGGTCAGAAGAACAAGATAGCGGGCCTGAAAGTGAGGAGCACCGAAGAAGAATGTGTAGAAGAGGACAAGCCCGGCCACGGTCAGGAACAACGGGGCGAACGCGGCACTCTTCCAGTCGTCGGGAAGTTTCTTCACTCCTCTGCCAAACGCCCTCCGCAGACCGGGAACCGACAGGAACGCAATCCCGAGAATCATCGGCAAAAGAAGCCCCATCCAGGCAATCCCCGATATTCTCCACGAGGCCGGCGTGGCGATCCCGGCAATCAATCCCTCAAGGAACACATTGAACGTCTCAACAACCTGCAACCACAGATCGGTGTTCAGTCCCTGTTGCGACTGACCGCTGACCGGAATCAGATTCCCGAAGGTCAGAAGGTTGTATAACCACCACGCCCCGCTCGTCAGAACGGCCCCCACGGTCATCGCCGAGAGTTGACCGATCATGCGCCGGAACCGGTTCCACCGCACGCTCCCCTTCTCCTTTCCGTAGCGACGATGTGCCCGATATGCTTTCCACAGAAAGAGGGCCGCCGCCAGAATACCGACATCGATCCTCGCCAGAATCGTCAGCCCC
>CAMLOB010000310.1 GCA_946481475.1 uncultured Chlorobiota bacterium
ACGCCGGGCTGCCGCCGGGGGGGCCACTGCGGCGCCAGCCGCTCGATCCACGTGGAGGCGCGCGGGCCGCACTGGATCTCCTGGATTACGCGGGGCGCCGACACCAAGCCGGATCGGCTCCCGACCGATCTCGGCGGCAAATCCCCGGAAGTCGGCCCGCAGGTGAGCCGAGCCGAAATCAATATCCCTCTGCGCCTGTATCACCCCGAACTTGAACGAGCGTCCGTAGCGTGGATCGACCCGCACCACCGTATCGTTTCCCACAATTGTCCCGTTGGTCGCCCGACCCGAAAAGCCGATGTGATCGAGAACGGTCCCCCGAACCCGAACGCCCCCCTGAAGAACGGCAGCTCCGGAACTCCGCTCGAAATCCAGCCGGTATTCCCCGTCAAGCACCGGATCGAGAAAGATCGTCGATCTGCTCCCGGTATCGTACCAGGCGATGCCGGTGAACGGACGGGAATCGAAGGGATTGTCGAAGAACTCTTCCTGATCGCCCGACAACGGAATGACAACCTCCCGTTTGTCCAGCCCGAGATCGGCCCGCAACTCCACCAGTCTCCACTCCCCCTGCTCCCGCATCGATGGGGCAAGCCGTTCGTCGGCAACGGCTTCGCGGAGGAAGTCGTAGGCGGCGCGACGGGAGATCGGAAGATGCTCGATCGGAAATGTCGGGATCGCTCCTGCCCGGTGGAAGCGCTCCAGCAGAAGCGTTGCCGGATGATCCGGCGGCAGCAGATCGGCCTGCCCCCATACCGGACCGGCACCGGCCGCAAGCAGAATGATCGGAAGAATCACGACAACCGCAGACCGAAGGCTACGGAGGCCGTCTTTGTGGAAACGGTATCTCACGGATTATCCGGCGAGAGTTTGTTGATGATGTCGATCACCGTGTTGATGATCGTCAGGACACTTGCGGCAATAAAGAGAATCGTCCCGGCCTGTTCAAGCGCCGTTCGTGCGGGCGTATCCCGTTTGCCCGGAACGTAAATATGATCCCCCGACTCCACCTCCGCCTCTACTCCGTCCCAGACTCCGGTCCCGTATTTTTCCACCTGTACCCGGTCGGGTGCGGCCGCCGCCGTATACCCTCCCGCCTGCGCGATATAGTACTCGTACTTCTCCCCCGATTTATATGACACCCACCCCGGATGCCGGATGCGACCGCTGACGTAGACCTGTCCCCGTTCGCGTGGAACGTAGATCTCGTCGCCGTGCTGAAGGATCACGTCCTTGCTCCGGTCTCCCCCCCTGAAGATGGAGACAAAGTCAGCCGAGACGAGGTTCTGCTGCATTTCCCTGTCGGCCTGATAACGGAGCGTATCTTCAAGATTCAACTGACTTGTGGCGATGCCGGCAATAGGGTCGAGTTGCTGGGTTTTCGGACGCAGAGCCAGCGGATCGGAAAGTCTTCTGATGTAAGCGCCGTTCAGCGAGGCGAAGGGGGTAAAGCCTCCGGCCCGCCCGATCAATTCGCTCAGTCGGGTCTCCCCCGGCACAATCGCGTAGGTTTGCGGAAAGACGACTTCTCCCTGCACGGTTACCACGCCGGTGCTCGTCACCGTCTCCCGTTCGACACCCGGCACGATGATCTGATCCCCCGGCATCAGACGGAACGAGCGGATCAGGCTGCTGTCGGCCAGGTTGACCGGAACCCGTTCCTGTCCGCCGTTCGCAATTCTGACGACGTATGCCTCACGCGGCAAAGCATCGTTCCGAAATCCTGCGGCCAGGTTCAACAGGAGCGCAATATCATCCCCCTGCCGGTAGCGCAGACCGACGATGGAATTGTTCACCGCTCCGGCAATCGAGACCGTCGACGCAAAGTTGTCCGGGAACTCCACGATCACCTGATCCCCTTCCCGCAATGTCGGGTTGTCCCGGTCGTGACCGAAGGCACGGTAGCGGATCAGGTCGGCCTCGTCCGATGTCCCGTCCGCATGGCGGACGACGACGCGACGGATGACTCCCCCTCCGCTCTGCCCGAGTCCGACGTTGCCGAAACTGCTCTGCGAGTTGTTCCCCAGCACCGTCTGCTTGCTGATCTCCAGCAACTGCTTGTCGACGCTGGCAAGTTCTTCCGGAACCTGATTGGCGGCGTCGATCGCCGTCGTCACCCGGTCGGCCGAGGTCATGATGTAGCGTCCCGGCGCAATCACATTTCCGCCGACGTTCACGAAGATTGCCCGGGGCATCTGCAACGATACCTTGACCGTCCCGAAACCGGCGCTTCGTCTTCCGAAAACCGTCTGCAACGTATCCTCCAGCTCCGCAAGCGTCATACCGTTGACGTCCACCGGCGTCAGGCCCCGCGGAAGGACAAGGATGTTGTCCATCCCGACAACGACCGGAAAGGCGGCCAGATCTGTTGAGACCATCAGGTAGTCGTTCGGCCCGACGTAGTAATAAGCCGGATCAACCCGACGTTCCACCGGGTTGAGTTCCGAGAGGTTGGTCGTCGGGAACCGACTGGTCCCCTCCTCCTCTCCGAACATCTTCCTGATGTCGGTGCCGGTCACCGGCTTGTCGGTCGGCTGCGCGCCGAGCCGTGTCTGGAGCAGAAACAGGGAAAGGAAAAGAAGGACCGCAAGGGACGCCGTTCGCGATGCAGGCGTTTTCGTTCCGGTCCTTCGGTATATCATGGCACTCATTCGCCTGGACTGAATCATCGTGAATTATCCGTCAGAAACTGATGAACGATGCGGGCTATGCGCTCGGCGGCATTTCCGTCCCAGAGAGGGGGACGGATCGAGCCGACGTCTCCGGACCCTGCAACCACCCCACGCACCGCACGGCGCACGTGTTCCGGATGGGTTCCCACCAGTCGGTTTGTTCCATGCTCGATCGTCGAAGGGCGCTCGGTGGAGTCGCGCAAGGTCACGCAGGGGACTCCCAGCCAGGTCGTCTCCTCCTGGATTCCCCCCGAATCGGTCACCACGCCCCTGGCTCCGCGGACCAGTTCGATAAACTCGCGGTAGCCGGCCGGTTCGGTCAGCTCCCAGTTCGATTCGCGTGAAAGTTGTTCGGCAAGTCCCGACGCCTGCAGGACATTGTTTGTGCGGGGGTGGACCGGAAAGCGGATCCGCATCCCGTCCGCCCCCTCACGTATCGCCCCAAGGAGTGCGGCCAGCGCTTCATGGTCGTCCACATTCGACGGACGATGCAACGTCAGCACCAGATAGTCACCGGTGGTTTCGGGGGGAGGGATCTCCCGGACGAGAGAGGCCAGCGAGTCGATCATCGTATTCCCGACGAAGTGAATACCGGTCGGCGACATCCCCTCGCGCAGCAGATTGATCCGTCCGCTCTCCTCGGTCACAAAGTGAAGATCGCAGATCGCATCGGTGACGATCCTGTTGATCTCCTCCGGCATCTGCCGGTCATGGCTCCGCAATCCCGACTCGACGTGGGCAACCGGGATGTGGAGTTTCTTGGCGACCAGCGCAGCCGCCACGGTCGAGTTGATATCGCCGTAAACGACGACCAGATCGGGCTTCAGGGTCAGGCAGACATCCCGCTCGAAAGCGGTCATGATCTTCGCGGTCTGCTCGGCGTGCGACCCGGACCCCACCTCCAGATGGAGATCGGGAGGGGCCATACCGAGATCGCGGAAGAAGACATCCGACATGTTGGCGTCGTAATGTTGCCCGGTATGGACCAGCAGATGTTCGATATCGGAAAGGCCGGTCAGTGCGGCGGCCACCGGGGCGGCTTTCATGAAATTCGGTCGCGCCCCGACCACGGAGACAACTCTCTTCACGCTCCCCCCCCCAGCAACCGGATTCTGGAACGGTCACCCTGCACCCCTTTCGTTGCGTTCCGCGTGTCGACGATCAGCTTTGCGTTTCGGACGATCGCTTCGTAATCGAAGAGCGTATGGTCGGTTGTAATCACCACGATATCGGCCGAGGCGATCACATCGTCCGTATAGGAAATCGCCTCAAGTCGCTTGCCGTGCAGATCAAGTTCGGGGATGAAAGGATCGACATAGCCGATATTCTCCGCCCCGTCCTCGCTCAGCAGTTCCATCACTTTCAGGGCCGGACTGTGGCGCAGATCGTCCACATCCCGCTTGAAGGCGACACCCAGAACAATGATCCGGGCATCCTTCAGCGTTACCGGCAAGTGGGCGACCTCCCGCAGGACCATCTGCCGCACATAGTAGGGCATCGATTCGTTCACCTCGGCGGCCAGCGTCACAAAGTTCGTCACGAAGTCGTCGCTCCGGGCAAGCCAGCTCAGGTAATACGGATCGATCAGAATGCAATGTCCCCCGATTCCCGGTCCCGGCCAGAAGGGCATATAGCCGAACGGCTTCGTTGCGGCCGCCTCCACCACCTCCCAGATATTCACCTTCATCCGGTCGCACAACTGCGCCAGTTCGTTGACCAGGGCGATGTTGACCGAGCGGAAGATATTCTCCAGCAGCTTCTCCATCTCGGCCACCTTCGGCGAGGAGACTTCATGCACATGCTCGATAATCACCCGGTTGGCGGTCGCCGCAGCTTTCGTACAGGCGGGGGTGACCCCCCCGACGACGATCGGCGTGTTTCCGGTATGCCAGACCTTGTTGCCGGGATCGATCCGCTCAGGCGAGAAGGCCAGGAAGTAGTCCTCTCCGACGGTCAAGCCGCTTTTGCGAAGAATCGGAAGGACGTAGTCTTCGGTCGTTGACGGAAACGTCGTGCTCTTCAGGATCACGCACTGTCCCGGCTTCAGATGTTCGGCAATCGACTCCGAGGCATTGACGATATAGGAGATGTCCGGATCCTTGTTCGGTGTGAAGGGTGTCGGAACGCAGACGTAGATCACGTCGGCGTTCGTGATCACCGACGGATCGGTATCGGCACTGAGCAATCCCTTCTCCACGGCATCCCGCACGACCTCATCGTCAAGGTCCTGAATGTAGTTCTCTCCCCGACGCAGCATGTCGACTTTCCTCTGATCGACATCAATGCCGAAGGCTTTGATCCCGACTTTGGCGAACTCAACGGCAAGGGGAAGACCGACATAGCCGAGCCCGAAGACCGCAACGCTGAAATCCCGTGACTCGATTCGCTGGAGTAGATTCATAGGCTGTGTGAATTGCTCGTTCCCTTTTATCAATGTTCCTGCTGTAAAGAAGACTAAAGGTACAAAAGGGGGAACTCAATGCAAGTGATAAATGGAATACCCTTTTCGGCTAAAATCTCCTATAAAAGGGGTTTCAGAAAACGCCCCGTAATCGAATCCGGATCGGAGGCGACCTCCTCCGGAGTTCCGACGGCCACAACCCGTCCCCCGGCTTCCCCCCCTTCCGGACCGAGATCGATCACGTAGTCGGCCGATTTGATCACATCAAGGTTATGCTCGATGACAAGGACCGAATGTCCTTCGTCGATCAGGGCGTTAAAGGCTTTCAGCAGAACGGCGACATCGGCCATGTGCAGACCGGTCGTCGGTTCGTCGAGGATGAAGAGGGTGTGCCCCTGATCGGGGGACGCGAGATTCGAGGCCAGCTTCACCCGCTGCGCCTCGCCCCCGCTCAGCGTCGTGGCAGGTTGTCCGAGACGGATATAGCCCAGCCC